>JBOHCZ010000225.1:0-8765 GCA_050699195.1 Streptomycetales bacterium | reverse complement strand
TCATCACCCTGCTCCGCTGGGCCGGCCACAACAACATCGCCCGCGCCCTACGCCACAACGCCCGACATCCCGGCCAAGCGATCACCCTGGTCACCAAAGGACTCACGACTTCGCAATGACCCTGGGTAGAGACTACCGAAGCAACGCGTCGAAGTCACCGTCCTTCAGGCCGCGAATGAACTCTCGGATCTGCGGGGCGGTATAGACGAGCACCTCGCCGTCCGGATGCCTGGAGTTGCGTACGGCAATCGCTCCTGACGGCAGCCTGGCCATCTCAACGCAGTTTCCGCTGGGATTACTGCGCCGGCTCTTCGTCCACAGGACTTCCGCCAGCTGCGCGTCGGCCAGTCCCTGGTATCTCTCTGACATCCGCTAGACTCCATGCCTTATCTTCTGCACGTGCAGAACACGTCAACTTCCATGCTGATGAGGCGGTAGACTAGCGGGTTGCACGTGCATCTGCACAATGGCTGGAACGTCCGATACGGGCCGCCGTGAAGAGCCTCCCGAGTCCCTCCGCCAGCCCCGTCAGCGCTCCCCGGATCGCCACCGCTCGTACGCCGCCCCGGCGACGACGAGGTCCTCCCAGGCCATGCCCACACCCTTGAACAGCCGTGGCCGTGCCGGGTCGATCCGTACGACGCCACCGACCAGCTCCGCGATGTTGCCCGCGATG
The DNA here is from genome assembly GCA_050699195.1 of Streptomycetales bacterium. GTDB lineage: Bacteria > Actinomycetota > Actinomycetes > JBOHCZ01 > JBOHCZ01 > JBOHCZ01. The sequence continues at coordinate 8,089 of JBOHCZ010000225.1, read as the reverse complement.
TGACCGGCCGGCACCTCGCCCGAGCGCATCGGCAGCAGCAGGTCCCCTGCCTCGCGCAAAGCGGCCGCCCGGGCCTCGACGACCACCGTCGAGCGCAGCACCGCGTCGCCGTCGACCTCCCGGGCGCCGGGCTCGTGCGAGCCGATGGCGAGCATCGTGGAGGTGTCAGGCAGCTCCGCGCCGGTGAACACGGGCTCGCGGGCAGCCGTGCAGCAGGCGACCAGGTCCGCGCCCGCGACGGCGCCCGGCGTCACCGGCTCCGCCGCGAGTCCGGCGTCGCGGCACCGCTGGACGAAGGCGGTGAGACGGTCCTGGTCGCGCCCCACGACCCCGATCTCGACCACCGGCAGCACGGCCCGCAGCGCCTCGACATGCCCCCAGGCCTGCGGCCCGGTGCCGAAGACGACGAGCCGCCGCGCCCCCGGGGCGGCCAGCCACCGAGCCGCCACCGCCGACACGGCGGGCGTCCGCAGGCTCGTCAGTGCCGTCCCGTCGAGCAGCGCGACCGGGGTCAGCGTGTCCGCGTCGAGCAGGACGTAGACGGCCTGGATGCGCGGCAGGCCGTGCCCGGGGTTAGCCGGGGCGACGCTCGCGAGCTTCACGCCCGCGTACCTAGGCGAGACCGCGGGCATCAGCAACAGCTGCCCGGCGGGCACATCGACCGGAGTGCGCTGCGGGCCGGCCTCGGGGTCGAGCCCACCGGCGAGCGCACGTTCCACGGCATCGATGGCGGCGGGCATCGGCACCAGCCGGCGGACCGCCTCGGCGTCGATGTAGGGCGGCGGCCCAGACGGCACCGTCATTCGGGCGGCCCGCCCGACGTCGACCCGCCCGGCGTCGACCCGGTCGGGCAGAGGTCGCGCAGTACGCACTCCGCGCAGCGCGGACGCTGCGCCCTGCACACCGTACGGCCGTGCCGGATCAGCGCCATGTGCAGCTCGTACCGGACGTCAGGCGGCACGCGTGGGCCGAGCACCCGGTGCGCCTTCTCGGCGCTGGCACCCGGCGGCAGCCAGCCCAGCCGCATGGCGATCCGGTGCACGTGCGTGTCGACTGGGAACGCAGCGCGGCCCATGGCGAAGGTGAGCACGCAGGCGGCCGTCTTGGGGCCCACCCCCGGCAGCGCGGTCAGGTAGTGCTCGACCGCTCCGTCGGAGAGCTCGTCGAGGCGGGCGAGATCGATCGCCCCTTCGCGGTCCTCGATGGCGGCAAGGATGTGCTGGATGCGGGGCGCCTTCTGGTCGGCGAGCCCGCCCGAGCGGATGGCGTCGGCGACCTCGGCGGTGGGCGCGTCGACGACCTCCTCCCAGCTGGGGAAACGCCTCCTCAGGCTCGCGAAGGCCCGCTCGGTGTTGCGGTCCGACGTGTGCTGCGAGAGCACCGTCGCCACCAGCTCGTCGACAGCGGGCATCCGCGGCTTCGCCGTGAACGCGCCCTGCTCGCGGCGCAGCCGCCGCCCGACGGCGCGGATCCGGCGAGCCTGCGGCAAGTCGCCCGCTCCCCGTGCCGGTGCCCCTGCCGGTGCCCGCATGCTGTCCCTTCACCCCTTTTTCCACCGCCGGCTGGAGCGTACCGCCGCCGCGGTAGCGACCCGGGCCGCCGTACCACCCGCGACGTACCCACGGTGCCCTCCCGCGGTGGACGTCGGAAGCGGCACACGAACCTAGGGTTGAGACTGTGAGCGTGCGCGAGCCCGCGGCAGGCCAGCAGGTACCGCGGTTCCACCCAGCATGGCTGGGTGAGACCGCCCTGCTCGTCGGCGTGGCCGCCGTGCAGGCGGTCGGCTCCACCGGGGCGTCACGAGGGCAGCCCGGCCGGCTGGGGCTCGACGCACTCGGGTACGCCCTCCTGCTCGCGGGGCCGGCGCTGCTGGCGTTGCGGCGGTGGCGTCCGGTGCCCGTGCTGGCGGCGGTACTGGTCTTGACCGTTGCCTACTACGTGGTGGGGTACCCGTACGGGCCTGCGTTCCTCAGCCTGGTCGTCGCCCTGTTCACGGCGGTGCTGACCGGGCACCGGGCCGCCGCCTGGGTACTGGGCGGGCTCGGGCTGACCGGGTACTTCGTCGTCGACACGATGCTCGGCGGACGCGGCCCCGCTTTCTCGCTCGCCTCGGTCGCCGGGCATGTGGCGTGGCTGCTGGTCGTGCTCATCGTCGCCGAGGTGGTCCGCATCCAGCGCACCAGGGCCGGCGAGGTCCGGCGGATCCGCGCGGAGACCGAGCGGCGCCGCGCCAGCGAGGAACGGCTGCGGATCGCCCGGGAACTGCACGACGTGCTCGGCCACAGCATCTCGCTGATCAACGTGCAGGCAGGGGTGGCGCTGCACCTGATGGACCAGCAGCCCGAGCAGGCCCGCAGTGCGCTGCGCGCCATCAAGGAGGTCAGCAAGGGCACCCTGCAGGAGGTACGGGCTACGCTCGACGTGCTGCGCGGCGACGAGGCCCCGCCCCGCCAGCCGGCACCCGGCCTGGACCGGCTGCCCGACCTGGTGTCGCAGTTCGCGATGGCCGGCCTGGAGGTGACCGTGACCAGCCGCGGGCAGCGGCCCGAGGTGGCGTCCTCGGTGGATCTCGCGGCGTACCGGATCGTGCAGGAGGCCCTGACCAACGTGCTACGCCACGCCGCTTCACCCACTGCCGAGGTGGTGCTCGACCATGTGCCGGGGAGCCTGACCGTGACGATCACGGACGCCGGGGAAGGCCTACGGTCCGGGCAGCGCGGCGACCTCCCGGCCGGCAGGGGGATCGCGGGCATGCGGGAACGCGCCGCCTCGGTGGCAGGGTCGCTGTCGGCCGGGCCCGACCCGGGCGGCGGGTTCCGGGTCAGCGCCCACCTCCCCCTCGACCCGGCCGTTGATCAGGCCGCGGATCGTGCCCAGGATGAGGTCGCAGACCGGACCGTGGACGAGGCCGCCGATCGCACGTCGCCCCGGCCGCGGCAGGCGGCACCCCGGAGGACGCCGTGATCTCGGTACTGCTCGCCGACGACCAGGCCCTCGTACGCGCCGGGTTCCGTGCGCTGCTCGACGCCGAGGACGACATGCAGGTCGTGGGCGAGGCCGTGGACGGCCACCAGGCGGTCGACATGGCCGCGCGGCTGGCGCCCGACCTTGTGCTGATGGACATCCGGATGCCTGGCCTGGACGGCCTCGAGGCCACCCGGCGGATCGCCGCGCAGGACGGGCTTTCGGAGGTGAAGGTCGTCATCCTGACCACCTTCGAGATCGACGAGTACGTGTTCGAGGCGCTGCGCATCGGCGCCAGTGGCTTCCTGGTCAAGGACATCGAGCCGGTGGACCTGCTCCGCGGCGTACGGGTGGTGGCGGGCGGGGACGCCCTGCTGTCCCCCGGTGTGACGCGCCGCCTGATCGCGGAGTTCGCGGCGCGGGCCCGCACCCCGCCCACCTCGACCCCCCGCCTCACCCAGCTGACCGAACGCGAGACCGAGGTCGTCGCCCTCGTCGCGGAGGGGCTGAGCAACGACGAGATCGCGGGGCGGCTGTTCCTGTCGCCCGCGACGGCGAAGACCCACGTGAGCCGGGCGATGATGAAGCTCGGCGTCCGGGACCGCGCCCAGCTCGTGGTCCTCGCGTACGAGACAGGCCTGGTGCGGCCCGGCTGGTCCACCTGACCGCCGCGAAGACCGTACAGGTACGACGCACGAGGTAGCGCCCGCTCGCGGGGTACGTCGTACGGCGCACCGCAAGAGCCGCCGTCGCGCCGACGCGCCGGCACCCGCTCTCCGGCGAGGCTTGCGGCATGGACGAGAACAGCAACCTCATCGAGACACGGGGCCTGACGAAGCGGTACGGGCCGCAGGTCACCGCCGTCGACGACGTCGCCCTCACCGTGCGCCGCGGCGACGTCTTCGGGTTCCTCGGGCCGAACGGGGCGGGCAAGCCCGTTACAAGATTGTGACACCTTATTAGCTGACCTTGTACGAGGTGAGCGCCGTCCCCCGAGGCCGGGGAAATCGGCGCTCGCTCTGTTGTCGTCTGCACAAGGGGATCAAGGGTCAGGGCGTGATGTACCCCCTAGCGTTGGGGCCCTACGGGTACTCAAGTCCCACAGGCCGGGCATCACGTGGCGTCGCGCTCGTTGTTCTTCACGCTCTCCACGAGCGCTTTCCACTCCGAGCGTGCCAAGATCAGCTTCGGTCCGGTTGGGTTCTTTGAATCGCGGATGGCGCAGACGCCACCGATACCGGCGACTTCTACGCAGTTGTTTCCCCCGCCGCTGCGGCTGCTCTTGCGCCACGCCGCACGAGCGAGGCCCGTCTCGCTGATCACTTCTGTCCCTTCAATTCAGACCCGATCAAGTCTGCAAACTTCTCCAGCGGCAAGACCAGATCGGCCATTCGATCCCATGTCAGGCTATATCTGCTGACACCTTCGATGCTCTCCACGTAGACGTCGCCCATCAAACCCTCGATGTAGGCAACGCTGAGATCAGCCGATTCCGCAAAATCCAGGATCACGAACGAGCCTTCCATACAGGCGTGCAAGCCTGCGGAGAACGGCAGAACTCGGATCGTGACGTTTGGATGCTTGTTCGCATTGACCAGCGCGGACCACTGACCAGCGGCGATGTCGTGCCCACTGGCAAGGCAGCGTCGAAGGGCCGCTTCGTCCAGGATGCACGAGAATTCCGGCGGCTGATCGCGGTTGAGCATGCCCTGACGCTTCATGCGTGCGGTGACTCGGCGTTCTATCTCATCATCGGTAGCGGTTGGACGTAGCGCGCGGATTACGGCGCGGGCGTAGTCCTCTGTCTGGAGCAACCCAGGAATCAGTTGCGCCTCATAGGTGCGCACGGCTGACGCCTCGCTCTCAAATCCAACATAGCTCCCGGTGAAGACGTCTTGATACTCCGTCCACCAACCGCGTTGCCGGGAGTCCCGCGCGAGTTGGATCAAGGCGTCCTTGTCGGGGCGCGGCACGCCGTAGAGGTCACAGAGATCTCGGACGTCGCGCCACGAGGCGGAGGTTCGGGCGTGCTCCAGCCGATAGACCTTGGAGACCGACCACTCCATCTGATCGGCCACCTGTTCACGGGACAGGCCGGATCTGGACCGGTGCTCTCGTAGCGCTGTGGCCAGCCTGCGACGCCGGACGGTAGGTGAGAGTCCCCGCTTGCTGGCACGGTCCGTCATGGTCGTAGCCCTTCCCTCATGCGCGCACGTCAGCGTGCCCAAGTCTGGTGAATGTCGGCGCTCTGAAGCAACCCGACTCGAAGGATGTGCACCGATTCATCGTGACCTGTTGCACAGTGACCTGATCGCAGGTCATGATGACGAGAGTCATCGTGACACAGTGCACGCGGCCACGATGCACCATCGCTCGAACCGGAAGGGTGCGTGCCAATGGTGGATACAGCGAACGACGCCCGCACGAGCCGGGCGGCCGACCACAAGCAGGGCGTCAAGATCGCGGTCGCTACGGAGAGCACCGTCTACGCGCCGCGCGTGCTGTGGCGTGAACGGGACGCCAGACGAGAGTGGGGCGCGCGATGACCGTCCGGACCCTCATCGGCACCATGCATGTGTCAGCGGACCCAATCGAGGCACGCGCCGTCCGCGCATGGGTACGCAAGATCCTCGGTTACAAGAGCGGGAATGCCGTCGATGAAATAACCGTGCCTCTGATTGAGGTGGTGACCAATTCGATACTTCATTCACGGTCTGGGATCAAAGACAGCAGCGGCAAGCCCGGTGAAATTTACATCGCCCTCCTCTGCGTAGATCACGCCATACGAGTTGAGGTGTCCGACGAGGGTCCGCGTGAAAAAGGTGGCAGACCGCAGATAAGATCCGGCGGTCTCATCGAGCAAAGCGGTCGCGGTCTTAAAATGGTTAATGCCTACTCGGCTGGCAAGTGGGGTTTCGATCAACATGTCCATGATGGTGAACAAACCGTCTGGTTCGAGATATCCACACAGCGACGAGCAGAAAATGAGCCGGCATGCGTGAGCTAATTGTGTGCCAGCTTCTCTCCCGCCCCCGAACATGAGCGAGGTAGGTATGTCTTCGACGTGCCGGGTATCAGGCAAGCTCTCCGAATGGGTTACCTTTTCCGTAGCTGCCCAGGTTTTCCTTGTCCCGGAGGAGCGCGTTCGCAGGTGGACGGGAAAAGGCTGGATATCGAAAAACCCCTTCTACGATCAGGTGAGTTGCGTAGACGTAATCAATCTCAGGACGGAACTTGCGCGTCGCCGCGTGGGCGTACCCACTGACGACGATGTCCGGAGATTGACCGGGCACTAGCCCCACCGAATGCGTGACTGCCGGGGGAGGCAGTCGACAGGCGGAGCACGGCGGCGGTTGAACCCGCGAAGGGAATTCCCCCCGATCCCCACAGAGCGGAGGTTCCTGCCGCCGTGCTCCCACCAAACAAACGATATGAGCAATAACACACGAGTCGGAAAGGGTCACGATGGGCGCATCAGCAAACGCAGCCCCAACGGAACGACTGAAAAGGCGGGAACATCTCCAGGCACTCGCCGAAGCGATCAATGATTCTGTGCTGTTCGCATCGATCAGACGTACGCCTGCTACAGGAAACTACTATCTGATGGTCCATAATCGACGCGACCACATCACAGAAAAGATCCTGTGCGATCTCGCGGGAACCGTCTGGTGCTATGTGTGGCCGTGGGGAAACCAGATCTCTCCTGTAGGCAGCATCCCAATGGCTGTCGCCGCTGTAAGAAAAGCCTTCGAGGTTGATCTTTGAAATCCGTTACAAGATCTGGAAACGCCAAGAACGTGCAAGGCAACCAATCCACTTCTTCGCGCCGTCGTCGGTCTCAGCGTAGCGAGATCGCGGAACTGCGTAACAGCCTGATGGATCAGGGCGCGACTGTCACGCAGATCGCGGATGCCATCGCAGAGCGCTATAAACTCACGATGCTGATGGCCTTCCGCCTCGCATATGGCCTCACTCAGCTTGTTCTTTAAGCTGCCTGTCCGAGCCGGGCGGTGAGGGTTTTCTCGCGTTTGATCGTTTTGCCGACGTCGTGGACGGGTGCGGGCCGCTTGTTCTTGGAGCCTGGCGGTCTTCCAGGGCCGGGTTTTGAGGGTTTCGGTGCGTTGGCCGGGCAGCCGGTGGTCGCGCGGATGTTCCGGAAGCCCCGCCGGACGCGGGCAGGGGTGAGTCGGCCTGGTGGGGCGGGTCGTTCCCAGGGCCGCCGGAGGTCTTGTGCGAGCCGGCGGGCGAGCCGGAGTTGGGTGTGGGCGGCGATGATGCCGGGGCCCTGGTTAAGGGGCTGGCTAGATAGCCGGAGTGATCTGGCTCGCCGGACAATGTTCGCGTTCCACGGCACGAGCAACTCGGCGCACCCTCATCCACGAATATGCGCAGGTCACATGTGGTGAAATGATTCCCGGCACCCGCAGGTTCAGGAACCATGGTTGCTCCCTGCTCCCGCCGAGACCTTCGCCGCACCAGCGAATCACGCTGTGCTCCCCCGATCGCCACTCGGCCGGTCGAACCCTGCGGGTAGCCGTCCCTCGCGTGCCAGGTCGGCGAGGATGGCCTCTGTACCGCCCGGCTCCGTGGCGAAGTGCAGGATGCGTGAGGCATAACGATCGGTCCTCTCCATGTCCCGACGGCTGTGGATCTGGCCGAAGAAGGCCGGCGTCGAGGGTGTAACCCGGACGTCGGCTTTGATGACGTCCAGGCAGAAGACCGCGTAGGCCGTCCACTCGCCGAAGCGGTTGTCCCATCCCTGGCGCTTCCCGAGCCTGGCCAACAACTCCGCCAATGTCATTCGGACCGCGATGTGGGCACGGAGCGCGCGCAGGATTTCGACGTCGAACAGGAACAGGTCGCAGATGAAGTCGCCGAGAAGGAAGCTGCGTTGGGGTTCCACAGACAGCATTTGTGCGATGTTAAGCACCCGCTGGCGCTCGAAGTCCAGGTGCCGGTTCGGGCGCCCGTAACGAAAGAACCGGAGCCTTGGCCGACCTTCCGGATCAATGAGGTCCGGGGCAGACACGGGGTCGAGGATTAGAGTGTCGGCCCCGAGGCAGACAATGCGAGGCTTGCTAGTCACTCGGTCCGCATGGAGCTTGATGTACTGCTGGCGGAACCA
>JBOHCZ010000224.1:0-8246 GCA_050699195.1 Streptomycetales bacterium | reverse complement strand
CCTGCGGACGGCGGCCGCGAGCTCGGGGGCGCCTTCGAGCACCCGCAGCGCCGCGAGGGCCGCGCCCGCGCAGGCCGGGGCGAGGCCGGTGTCGAAGATGAACGTCCGGGCAGCGTCGACGAGGTGGTCGATGACCTCGCCGCTGCCCAGCGCAACTCCCCCCTGGCTGCCCAGGGCCTTCGAGCAGGTGAGCGTGACGACGACATCGGGGGCGCCGGCCAGCTCGGCCGCATGCACGGCGCCCCGCCCGCCCGGCCCCACGACACCGAGCGCGTGCGCCTCGTCCACGACCAGGACGGCCCCGTGCCGCCGGCAGGCCGCCGCGAGCTCCCGCAGCGGGGCCAGGTCGCCGTCCACCGAGAACACCGCGTCGGTGACGACCAGCGCGCGTTCCTCCTGCCGGTCGGCGAGCGCCTTCTCCAAGGCATCGACGTCGCGGTGCGGCATGACGCCGACGCGGGCCCTGGCCAGCCGGCACGCGTCGACGATCGACGCGTGGTTGAGGGCGTCGGAGAGGACGAGATCGCCCGGCCCGGCCAGGGCGCTGACGACGCCGAGGTTCGCCAGGTACCCCGAGGAGAACACCAGCCCCGCCTCGAAGCCCAGGTAGGCAGCGAGCGCGTTCTCGAGCTCGGCGTGCAGCGCAGTCGAGCCCGTGACGAGTCGGGAACCGGTGGAGCCGGCTCCCCACGTACGGGCCGCCTCGACCGCCCCCGCGATCACGCGTGGATCCTGCGAAAGCCCCAGGTAGTCGTTGCCCGCGAGGTCGAGCAGGCCGTCGCCGCACGCGTCTCGGTGACGCAGCCGCCTCCGTAGCCCTGCGGTCTCGCGGGCGACCGCCCGCTCCGCGAGCCAGCCGAGGGGGTCCGGCGGCGATGCGGAGGTCGGCCGCGAGGGCGATGCGGGGCTCACTGCACGACCTCGCGTACGGCGCTGTCGACGGCCGATACGAGCTCACCCAGGCCCGCCTCGCCGATCGCCAGGGGCGGCATCAGGATCACCACGTCACCCAGCGGCCGGACCCACACACCGTGATCACGTGCGCGGCGGCACACCTCGAAACCGGTACGCTCGCCGGCGGGCTCCACCTCCACGCCGGTCATCGTGCCCATCCGCCGTACCTCGCGGACCCCTTCGTAGGCCTCCAGCGGCTCGAGCAGCTCTCCCAGCCGCTGCCCGGCCCACGCGGCATGCTCGACCAGGCGGCGCTCCGCCATCAGGCGGAGGTTGGCGATCGCGGCGGCGCAGCACAGCGGGTTGGCCGTGTAGGTGTGGCCGTGGAAGAAGGTCCGGGCCGACGCCGGGGCGCCGAGGAAGGCGTCGTACACCGCCTGCGTGGTCAGGACGGCGGACAGCGGGAGGTAGCCCCCGGTCAGCCCCTTGCCGCAGGTGAGCAGGTCGGGTGTCACGCCCGCGTGGTCGACCGCCCACATCCGGCCGGTACGGCCGATGCCGGTGGCCACCTCGTCGCAGATCATCGACACGCCGTGGGCGTCGCAGACCTCGCGGACACCCCGCAGGAAGGACCCGTCGTGGGTGAGCATCCCGCCCGCAGCCTGCACCATCGGCTCGACCACGACGGCGCAGACGTCGGCGCCCTCCCGGGCCATCACCGACCGCAGCTCGGCGACGACCTCCTGCGCGCACTCGGCCCGCGTCTGCCCGGGCGAGAGCGCGCCGGGGGAGGAGATCATGCGGGTCTGGACGAGCAGCGGGCGGTAGGTCGCGTGGAACAGCTCGATGCCGCCCACGCTGATGGCGCCCAGCGTGTCCCCGTGGTAGCCCTCGGCCAGGTGGACGTAGAGCGGCCGGCGCTCTCCCCGCTGCGCCGCGGCCTGGAAGGCCATCTTGATCGCGGCCTCGACCGCGGACGATCCGTCTCCGGCGTAGAAGACCTTGGCCAGGCCGGGTGGGGCGCTCTCCAGCAGCAGCTCGGCCAACTCGATGCCCGGCTCGTGCGTGAGACCCAGGAACGTCGCGTGGTCGAGCCGGTCGAGCTGGGCCTTGATGGCGTCGTTGATGGCGGGCTCGCGGTGCCCGTGGGTGGTGACCCACAGCGAGGACACGCCGTCGAGATAGCGGCGGCCTTCGGCGTCGTAGACGTACATGCCCTCGGCGCGCTCGATGACGAGCGGGCGGTCGGCCTCCCACACGGCGTGCTGGGTGAACGGGTGCCAGACGCTCGCGCGGTCGCGGGCCGCGAGACTGCGGGCCGCGAGACTGCGGGCCGACGGGCCGGTCGATGGGCTCACAGTGCGCCATCTTCGCAGCTTCGACCCGTGGGTGCGCCGCTAGGCTGCATGGCGTGCCCACGCTCAACACCCTCGTACGGGCGCACACCGATCTCTGCCAGGACGACCTGGAGTGGCTGCACGCGCTGGTCGCCGACTGGCAGCTGCTCGCCGACCTGTCGTTCGCCGACCTCGTGCTCTGGGTGCCGACCCGGGACGGGTCGCGCTACGTCGCCGTCGCTCAGATGCGCCCTACGACCGGACCCACCTCCTACCACGACGACCTGGTGGGCAGGTTCGAGCTGCGCGGCCGCCGGCCGCTCCTCGACGCGTCGCTCGACGAGGGCCGGATCGTTCGCGAGGGGGACCCCGAGTGGCGCGACGAGGTGCCGGTCCGGGTGGAGTCGATCCCGGTGCGGCGGGCTGATCGTGTCATCGCGGTGATCTCGCGCAACACCAACCTGCTGACCGCCCGCACCCCGAGCCGTCTGGAGCTCACGTACCTGCAGAGCGCCGCTGATCTCGCGCGCATGATCTCGGAGGGTCACTTCCCCCATCCGGGCGGCCAGATCGACACGGGTGCCTCGCCCCGGGTGGGTGACGGGCTGATCCGGCTGGGGCGTGACGGGATCGTGCAGTACGCGAGCCCCAACGCGCTCTCCGCCTACCGCCGCCTGGGTCTGGCCACCGACCTGGTCGGGGCCCACCTCGGCCGGACCACGCTCGCGCTCGCCCCCCCGGAGGGTCCGATCGACGAGACGCTCTCGGTGGTCACGCGCGGGCGGGCGCCGCAGGCCACCGAGGTCGAGGCGAACCACGTGATCGTGCAGATCCGGGCGATCCCGCTCAATCCCGGTGGGCACCGGATCGGCGCCCTGGTACTGGTCCGGGACGTCACCGAGCTGCGCGGCCGGGAGCGCGAGCTGCTCACCAAGGACGCGACGATCCGGGAGATCCACCACCGCGTGAAGAACAACCTCCAGACCGTCGCCGCACTGCTGCGCCTTCAGGCCCGCCGGGTGAGCGTGCCCGAGGAACGGGCGGCCCTGCAGGAGGCGGTACGCAGGGTCGGTTCGATTGCGATCGTGCACGAGACGCTCTCGACCGCGTTCGACGAGAACGTCGACTTCGACGAGATCGCCGACCGGGTACTGACCATGGTCGCCGAGGTGTCGATGGGTGAGGGGCGTGTGACCTGGCGGCGGGAGGGCAGCTTCGGCGTGCTGCGCGCGGAGGTGGCAACGCCGCTGTCGATGGTGTTGACGGAGCTGCTCCAGAACGCCCTGGAGCACGGCCTCACGGGTGGCCCCGGCGTGCTGGAGGTGCGGGCCCGGCGGGGCCGCGACCGGCTGCTCATCACGGTCTCGGACGACGGAAAGGGGCTGCCCGAGGGCTTCGACCCGGACACCGCAGGGAACCTCGGCCTGCAGATCGTGCGCGCCCTCGTGGAGAGTGAGCTGAATGGGCAGCTCCAACTCGACCGGCGTGCGGAAGGCGGCACCACCGCCGTGGTCGACGTGCCGGTACGGCGCTGACCCCGTGCCTATCCGAGGCCTACCAGCGGCATACCCGGGGCCTTCCCGAGGCTTTCCCTCGATCTACCCACGCGCTACCCACGCGAGAGACCCCGGCCGCAATGCGGTCCGGGGCCTCGGCGAAGGGCGGATGTGCGGGTTCAGGCAGTGCGAGCCCGGTTGCGCGCGGCGCGACGTTTCAGCGCGCGGCGCTCGTCCTCGCTCATGCCGCCCCAGACACCGGCATCCTGCCCCGTGGCGAGGGCCCATTGCAGGCACTCGTCCATGACTGAGCAGCGTCGGCATACGGCCTTGGCCTCCTCGATCTGGAGCAGGGCGGGGCCGGTGTTGCCGATCGGGAAGAACAGCTCAGGGTCCTCGTCACGGCAGGCAGCGCGGTGGCGCCAGTCCATGCGGTCCAACTCCTCCTTGTCAGCGAGACGTCCTGCCTCGCGGCTGTGACGTGCAGCTTGTGAACGCTTTCACGAGACTCACTACAGAATAGGAGCCGGAAAGCCCGGACTCCTGGATTTGTGGTGAGCATCACTCGGGCGCGGCCTCAATCGGGTGCGTCCCGAACACCTCCTAGAGAGTGACAAATCTGTGGCAGGGACACAACCCCTCGCAGGTAGCTTTTTTTGATTCTTTGGCTCTGGTTACGCCAGGCCTTGAGTTCAAAGGCCGGCCACGCAATCCTGGCTCACCCGTTCGAGTGAAACTGGTTGTGGTCATACAAATACGTTCCGTGCATTTCGGGCAGACCGCTCGGCCGGCTTTGTCTCGGGGGCTCGGTTCCGTGTTCTCCCCGGTTCTTCCGGAAGATCCCACAAGACCCCGAGAAGCTGAGGTCTCAGGTGATCCGAACGCAATGTGAATAGGCCTGCAGCCGGAGCCCCGGGGCACCCACGCCCCAGTAAGCTCGGGAGGTGACCCCTGCACCTCCCCCACAGCCCGCGGAGCCCGCCCCACCCGCCACCCCACGTCCCCTTGCCCTGGTGGCAGCGACCGGCCTCGTGGCGCTCGAGGCCGCGGTGATCGGCGGACTCGGCGGGTACCTCATGGTGAACGCGCTCGTCGGCGCCCCGGACAGCGTGCTGAGTGCCGAGATCGCCGGTGCCATCGCCCTGGCCGGAGGAGCCGCTCTCGCCTTCGTGGCACGCGGCCTCCTGCGTGCCCGCCGCTGGACCAGGGCGCCCGCGCTCGTCGTGCAGCTTCTCAGCCTCCCCGTGGCGTGGAATCTCCTGCAGAGCGGGCGCGTCGCGATCGGTGCACCTGTGATGGCGGTGGCGGCGGCCGCGGTGATCCTGCTGTTCACGCCGGCGGTCAGCGCCGCGCTCGAGGAGTAGCCCCGGATACCGGTGCCTCCAGGGACTCGTGCAGTGGTATGCCAGCAGCCACCCCCCTGGGGCGGCCTGGACGGCGTGGCCAGTCGGCCAGAAACGCCCGCACGCTGGGCTCCGTCCAGACCGGCCCGGATGCCAGCTCCGCCACGGGCGGCGGGAACCCCACCGCCCTGCGGGCCAGCTCGGAGGCGCGTGCCTTGGACACCGACAGCATCTGGGCGATCTCGCTGATGCCCACGAGTGCCGGCAGGCCGGACGCGCCGGGGTCACGGCGGAACTCGTGTTCGTGCACCACGTTGAGGCGCACCGGCGTAGCTGTCGGGATGCCTGCTCGTTCGGCTGCGAAGGTCCAGCTCGCGACGGCGTCGGCGACCGCTGCGAGCGAGTCGCTCGCCTCGACCCAGAGCCGCGCTCCGACGTAGTTGACATCCTGCACGAGCGTGGGGGAGTACTCCTCGAGCAGCGCCGACAGCCTGTCGAGGCGCTGCCTGCGGTCAGGCTGCGGGTGGGGCTCGTCAGCCGCGAGCACGGTGACGTTCCACAGGCTGCGCAGCTTCACCTGTCCTCCTCGGTGTCCTCCACGGCCGGGTCGATCCAGCCGCCTTGGCATGCTCGTGGTACGCCACTTGCGCCCTGACCTCCACGCCACCGGCCCGGGGGCGGCCTCGCATGCGGCAAACCCGCGTGCGGACTCACTCCTCGAGCATCAGCCCCTCACGGAGCTGCGCAAGGGTCCGCGCGAGAAGCCGCGAGACGTGCATCTGCGAGATGCCGACCTCGTCGGCGATCTGCGACTGGGTCATGTTCCCGAAGAACCGCAGGAGCAGGAGCTTCTTCTCGCGGGCCGGCAGCCGCTCCAGGAGCGGCTTCAGCGACTCGCGGTACTCGACGCCCTCGAGCGCGTCGTCCTCGGAGCCGAGTGAGTCGGCGACCGCCGGGGCCTCGTCGTCACCGGCCTCGGGTACGTCCAGCGAGAGCGTGCTGTAGGCGTTGGCCGACTCGAGCCCCTCGAGCACCTCCTCCTCGGAGAGGTGCAGGTGCTGGGCGAGCTCGTGGACCGTCGGTGACCTGGCGTTGCGCTGGGAGAGCTCGCTCGTGGCGGACGTGAGCGAGAGGCGCAGCTCCTGAAGCCGCCGGGGGACCCGCACCGCCCAGCCCTTGTCGCGGAAGTGACGCTTGATCTCCCCGACGATGGTGGGCGCGGCGTAGGTGGAGAACTCGACCCCGCGGTCCGGGTCGAACCGGTCGACGGACTTGATCAGGCCGATCGTCGCCACCTGCAGGAGGTCGTCGAAGGGCTCGCCACGGTTGCGGAAGCGGCGCGCCAGGTGCTCGACGAGCGGCAGATGCATCCGGACGAGAGCGTCCCTCACCTCCGCGCGCTGTGATGAGCCGTCGGGGAGCGTGCCGAGCGTGCGGAACTGCTCTCTGGCGGCCTCGCGGTCGTGGGCCGGCCCGACCTGCGTGGCCACGACGTCGTCGACGCTCGGATTCGCGGGCCCGCGAGGGGGGCTCAGCTCCGCTTCCCGGAGCCCGATCGCTCCGGAGCTCGGCTGCGCCGGTCTGGACGCCTGGCCCCTAGTCACGTTGCCCCTGGTGGCGCCGGCGCTTGTGCAACGTGATGCTGACCCGCTGCTCGCCGTCGACTGTGGCGTCGACTGTGGCGTCGACCTCGCCGACCAGCGCGGTCAGGACGGTCCACGCGAAGGTGCCGCGGTCGGGAAGCTGCCCCTCGCTCGTGGTGGCCGACACTCGAACCAGCATGGTCCCGTCGGTGAGCTCGAAGTCACAGGAAAGGTCACTGCCCGCCACCGCTTGGGCGAGCAGCAGGGCACAGGCCTCGTCGACGGCGATGCGCAGATCCTCGATCTCGTCCAGCGTGAAGTCGAGACGAGCCGCGAGGCCCGCCGTGGTGGTGCGCAGCACGGACAGGTAAGCCCCCTCCGCAGGCAGCCGGATCTGCACGAAGTCTCGGTGGACCGCGGCACCCGGACTGGGCGCGGACTCCTGGGACACCCCACCTCCATGACTGGTCCCGACCCCTGCGGTGTCTGTGGTCGACGCTACCGCCGCGCCACCGTGGGCGAGGCGCTCGGACGTGTTCAGCGGGTTCTCCGGGAAGAGTGGTCGCCTGCGCGCCGCCCCTCAGCGAGCGTGGTCAATGCGTGCCCGGTCACGCGATGTGTGGTCCACTCGTCCATCGGCACCGCCCCGATCGACGAGTAGAACTCTAGCGCCGGGGTGTTCCAGTCGAGCACCCCCCACTCGAGCCGACCGTAGTCGTTCGCCACGCAGATCCTCGCGAGCTCCCGGAGCAGCGCACGACCGTGACCGCGGCCCCGGAACTCCGGCCGGACATAGAGATCCTCGAGGTAGATACCAGGGCGGCAGAGCCACGTCGAGAAGTTCAGAAACCACAAGGCGAAGCCGACGACCCGCCCGTTGTCCTCGGCGACATGGGCGAACACCGCCGGGCGCTGACCGAACAGCGCCCGGCGCAGCGACTCCTCGCTGGCGCGTACCTCGTCGCGGGCTCGTTCGTACTCGGCGAGCTCCCCGATCAGCGCGACGATCGCGGCCGTGTCGTCGGGACGGGCACGTCTGATCACGGCCGCGAGCCTAGTGCGTGTGCCGCCGATCTTGGTCCGGCTCGCCGACCTGGGCCGGTAGCAGCCCACAGCTGTACGAAGAAGTTCGACTGCGGCCGGCCGTCGTCGCGCTCGGTGCGCCCAGGACCGGCGCGGACCGGGTGGGGGACCGGACGGCCGGGCGGCGTCGAGACCACGGCTATCGGCCAGGGGGTCAGGATGCCTTCTTGGTCTCCCAGAAGATCCCCGCGATCTCGTCGATCTTGCCCAGCAGCTTGTCCCCGTCGGCGGGATCGACGCTGCCCTTGCCCCCGGCAGCGCCCGCGAGCTTGGTGGCCTCGTTGAAGAGCTGGTGCAGCTGCGGATACTTCTCGAAGTGCGGCGGCTTGAAGTAGTCGGTCCACAACACCCAGAGGTGGTGCTTGACGAGCTCGGAGCGCTCTTCCTTGATCGTGAGCGCCCGGCTGCGGAAGACCGGGTCGTCGTTCCCCTGGTACTTCTCCATGATGGCCTTGACCGACTCGGCCTCGATGCGGGCCTGCGCCGGGTCGTACACGCCACAAGGCAGGT
>JBOHCZ010000223.1:0-4476 GCA_050699195.1 Streptomycetales bacterium | reverse complement strand
GCGTACGACCTCGGCGAGTGCGCGGACGGCGTTCTCCGGCGCCGGGTAGGAGGGCAGGGAGCCGCGGGCCGGGGCGCCGCCCTCGTCCAGCCGCCGCAGCTGCTCGGGCAGCCCCTGGTAGGCGAGGAACGTGGTCACCACGGGCTTTTCCGCCGTCGCCGCGAGGGAGGCGAACACCGCCGCGACCTCCTCGCTCGGCGAGGTGAGCGGTGGGACGAACACCGTGATCACCGCATCGACCGCACGATCGTCGAGCACCCCGGTGAGCGCCTGCCGGAACTCCTCCGCTCCGGCGAGGGGGCCGAGATCGATCGGCTCCCGGGCGCGCAGGCCGGACGCGACGCAGGCGTCCTTGGCGAGCAGTCCGAGCGAGTCGGAGTTCCCCACGATCGCCACCCGGTCGCCCTCCGGCAGCGGCTGGTAGGCGAGCAGCTGGGCGACGTCGAACACCTCTGCGAGGGTGGGCACCCGGATCACGCCGGCCTGCCGGAACATCGCCTCGACCGCCGCATCCGGCACCGTCAGCGGCTGCGCGGCGTGCCCGATCGGCACGCCCTGCGTCGACCGTCCGCTCTTCACCGCGACGATCGGCTTGCTCCGCGCGATGCGCCTGGCGAGGCGTGTGAACTTGCGTGGGTTGCCGATCGACTCGAGGTAGAGCAGGACGATGTCGGTACGCGGGTCCTCCTCCCAGAACTGCAGGAGGTCGTTCCCGCTGACATCGGCCCGGTTGCCGGCGGAGACGAAGGTCGAGAGGCCCAGGCCGCGCTCCACCGTGGCCGCCAGGATCGCCACACGAAGCGCGCCGGACTGGGAGAACAGCCCCACACGGCCGGGCCGCGGCATGGCCGGCGACAGGCTGGCGTTCAGCGAGACCGCCGGGTCGGTGTTGATGACGCCCAGGCAGTTCGGCCCGACCACGCGCATGCCGTTCGCCCGTGCGACCCCTACGATCTCCCGCTGCCGCGCGCGGCCGCCGGGCCCGGACTCGGAGAACCCGGCGGAAACCACGACCAGGCCGTGCACCCCCTTGCGCGCGCAGTCCCGTACCACGTCGAGCACGGACTCCACCGGCACGGCGACGACGGCCAGCTCAACGGGGCCCGGGACGTCGGCGACCGCGCGGTAGGCGGGCACCCCCGCGATCTGTTCCGCCGCGGGGTTGACGGCATACGCCGAGCCGGTGAAGCCACCCTCGACCAGGTTGCGCAGCAGCGTCTGGCCGACCGTCCCGGGGGTGCGACTGGCCCCGATGACGGCCACAGACCTGGGCCCGAGCAGCCGCTGGATGGACCGTGCCTCCGCCCGGTGCTCACGGGCCTGCATCACAGCGAGCGAGGTCTCGGTCGGGGCCAGGTCGAAGGCGAACTGCACGACGCCGTCCGCGAAGCCGTGCGTCGCCTGGTAGCCCGCGTCCCGGAAGACCCGGATCATCCGGCGGTTCGCGGGGAGCACGTCGGCCACGAAGGCACCTATGCTGCGCTCCCTGGCGGCTGCGGCGATGTGCTCGAGCAGCACGGAGCCGAGCCCTCGACCCTGGTGGCGGTCCTGTACGAGGAACGCCACCTCGGCCACCGGGGAACCCGCGTCCACCGAGGGCGCGACGGCCACGCGGTCGTAGCGGACGACCCCGATCATCTCCTCACCGATCAGCGCGATGAGCGCGACACGGTTCTGGTAGTCGACGCGCGTGAAGCGCTGCACGTCGCGCTGTGACAGCCGCGGGTAGGGCGCGAAGAACCGGAGGTATTTGGACTCCTCGGACACCTCGGCGTAGAAGTCGACGAGGCGCTGCGCATCGCCGGGGTGGATGGGGCGCAGGTGGGCGGTGCCTCCGTCGCTGAGCACGACGTCGGCCTCCCAGTGGGAGGGGTAGCTGCGTTCCACGCTGCGAGGCTAGCCGTGAGGCCAACGGTGAGCAGGGCGCTCACCCGCTTCGCGGCGCCACCACGACCTCGCAGCCTGCGCCGCGGAATGACACCAGGGTCGCGTCGTCCGCCCCGCTGTCGGTGACGAGCGTGTGCGCGCGGTCGAGGGGCGTGCGATAGGGGAAGGGCACCCGCCCGAGCTTGGAATGGTCGGCCAGTACGACCACCTGCCGGGCGCGGTGCAGCATCAGGTACTTCAGATGGGCCTGCTCCAGGCTCGGCGAAGACAGGCCCCCGCCGGGCGTGACGCCGTCAGCCCCGAGGAACACGGTGTCCGCTTCGAGGCGGCGCAGCAGGTCCTCCGCCGGCGGGCCGAGGATCGCCCCGTTGCGGTGGCGGACCCGCCCGCCCGGCACGATGAGATCGATCTCGGGACTGCCCGCGAGGACGAAGAGCGAGTTGAGGCCGGTGGTGATCACGGTGAGCCGCCGCCTCCGCAGCTGCCGGGCGAGCCGTCCGGTCGTGGAGCCCGCGTCGAGCACGATCACGGCGCCCTCCTCGACCAGCCGCGCGGCGGTCCGGGCGATCGCGTCCTTCTCGGCCCGGCGGCCGAGCTCCTTGTCGCCGAGGCTGCGCTCGACCGCGCGGGAGGCATGCACGGCCCCGCCGTAGGTCCTGGTCACCTGCCCGTCCCTGACCAGCTCCCCCAGATCGCGACGCACCGTGGACGGGGAGACGCCGAAGTGTGCGGCGAGCTGGTGGATGCCGCCGTGACCCGCGAGCACCTCGCCGAGCACCCGGGCCCGCCGCTCCGTGGTCGCCGATCTGTGCCTGCGCGCGGTACCGGTCACACGGAAGCTCCGCCGTACTCGGCGCGGATGCGGTCGGCGAACGGCGCGAACCGGGCAGCCGCGTGAAAGGCGGACGCCATCGTGGCGTACGACGCGGTGCCGGTGCCGGCGATGTCGAACGCGGTGCCGTGGTCGACCGACGTCCGCAGGATCGGGAGTCCTGCCGTCACCGCGATCGTCCCGTCGAAGTCGTAGGTCTTCGCGGCGATGTGCCCCTGATCGTGGAAGTGGGAGAGCACGCCGTCGTAGCGGCCCTGCAAGGCGAGGTGGAACACGGAGTCAGCGGGCACCGGCCCGGTCACCTGCAGCCCGCCGGTGCGCGCATGCTCGACCGCGGGCCCGATCGCGACGAGTTCCTCGTCGCCGAAGTTGCCGTTCTCACCCGCGTGCGGGTTGAGCGCGGCGACCGCGAGACGCGGCCTGTCGTGACCGAACACGCGCAGCGCCGTGACCGCCTCCTGGATCGCCTGCTCGACCTTGCTCCGGGTGATCTGGCTCAGGGCGTTCCGCAGCGACATGTGCCGGGTCGTGAAGAAGATCTTGACGTCGCGGACCACGAACATGGTCGCGTAGCGCTTCGACCCGGTCAGCTCCCCGAGCATCTCGGTGTGCCCGAGGTGCCGCGAGCCGGCCGCCCAGATCGCCTCCTTGTTGATCGGTGCGGTGACGATCGCCTCGACCTCCTGGGCGAGCGCGGCCTCGGCCGCCCGCTCGATCGCAGCGATCGCGGACCGCCCCGCCGTGGCGTCGACCTGGCCCCAGGGTTGCTCGGGGCCGGAGATCCCGAGGTCGAGGACCTCGATCGTGCCGTCCTCGAAGGTGGCCTCGCCGATGCGTGCCACGGACCGGACCGCGACGGGCAGCCTGCAGACCTCGACGGCCCGGCGCAGAGCGGCCGCATCGCCGACGGCGATGCCCCGCCCCACACGGGACGTCTCGGGGTCGGCGAGTGTACGGGCGACGATCTCGGGGCCGATCCCCGCGGGATCGCCAAGGGTCACCGCGAGCAGCGGGCGGGGGCCGGTGGTATCCACGAGCGTTCCTCTCCTGGCTGGTTGCGCGCTGCCGCCTGCAGGTACTCGATGCACGCCACGGCCGCCGTGCGGTCCCCGACCAGCCCGCCCTTGCTCACGAACGGCAGGCCCGCATGCGGGCCGCCGACGAGGCGTCCGGCGACGGCGAGCGGGCGGATCTCGGCTTCGACCGCGAGCCCATCGGCGTCGAGAGCGGCGATGACGGCCGCCGCGGCATCGCCGCCCGTGACGTAGAGCCCGCCGACCCGGCGCTCCCGCAGCAACCACTCGGCGACAGCACCGAGCGCGTGCGGCACGGTGGCCGCGAGTGCAGGGTCGAGCCGTGCGGGCTGGTGTGTCGCCCTCATGCGTGCCCCGGCGACCGTCACACCCCCGTCGATCATCCGGGCGAGCGCCCGTACGGTCGCCTCGACGTCGAAGGCGTCGCCCGCCACGTCGACGTAGCGGGCGGCAACTGCCTGCTCGGTCTCCAGGAGCTGGTCGCGTGTCAGGTCCGTCACACTGCCGGCGATGGCCAGGATCGGCAGGGGGGCGCCCCGGCCGAGCCCGGCTCCGAGCGCCGCCGCCAGAGCGACGCCGAACGGGCCCGAGTCGATCGAAATCCACCGTGTTCCCCCGGTGCGCGCCACGCACGCCGCCGCGTCCGCCACGGCCTGCAGGTGCCGGGGCCCGGTCGCGTCGCAGACGACGACGTCGGCCGCGGATTGCAGCGCCCTCACCAGC
>JBOHCZ010000222.1:0-2600 GCA_050699195.1 Streptomycetales bacterium | reverse complement strand
AGCACCCGCGGTGCGGGGTCGCCCCAGCCAGGGACGGGGCGACCCCAGTACTCCTCAGCCGCGAAAGCGCGCCGCTTCTCGGCCGCGACGCGCTCGCGCCAGGACACCAGGCGTGGGCACGCGCGGCACACCGACACGCGGGCGTCCAGCTCGCCGAGTGTCCGCGCGCCCGCAGCCAGCCGGCGGACGTCGGCGGCGTCGTGCGCGACGGGCGTCCCTGGGTTGGCCGGATCGTCCGGCCAGGACCCCGGAGCGCTCACGCGAGGCGGCGCCGGAAGAGCCCCAGCGTGCGCTCCCACGAGGACTGCGCCGCCTGCTGGTGGTGGACCTCCGGACGGTGGTCGTTGAAGAACGCGTGCTCGGTGCCCGGGTAGTCGAAGACCTCGACGTCGCCACCGGCGCCCTCGATCGCGCGCCACGCCGTCTGGATGCCCGCCGCCTGGGAGGTCCCGTCGCCCTCCGAGCAGTGGATCATCGCCGACTTGCCGCTGTAGTCACCCCACTTCGGGTCCATCTTCTCCCAGGGGATGGCCGGGTAGAACCCGACAGTCGCGACGATGTTCGGCGCGAAGGTGGCGCTCCACAGCGCGAGCGACCCGCCCATGCAGAAGCCGACCGACCCGATCGCGGAGCCGGCGACGTCGTCTCGCCCGGTGAGGAAGTTCGCGGCGCCCACGATGTCCATCGCCGCGCGGTCCATCGCCAGCCCCATCAGAAGGCGCTGCGCCTCGTCGGGCTCTGTCGTCTTGATGCCGTGGAACAGGTCGGGCGCGAGCGCCGTGAAGCCCTCGTCCGCGAACCGGTCGGCGACTTCGCTGATGTGGTCGACGAGGCCCCACCACTCCTGGATGACGATGACCCCCGGGCCCCTGCCCGACGCAGGGACCGCGAGGTAGCCCTCACAGATGTCACCGTTGCTCCCGAACCTCACCATGTCACCCATCTGACTGCCTCCGTCCTCGTAGTCCAGATCCTCGGCGGTACGCCACCAGAGGACGTGATCTCCGGGTCACCACGATAGGGAGAACCGCTGCCGTCCTCGATATCCCCTCATCCGCGCGGGCTGACGATCTCGAAGCCGGCGTCCTTGCCCCGGCGGCCAGCCGATCGTCGTCTTCCACGGGCACGATCCGCGCCACCAGGCGACCGTACTCGGTCACGTCAACCGTCTCCCCGTGCCGGACACGAGCCTGCGTGCCGGCCGCTGCGATCCCGAACAGCTCCGCACAGCGTCACTCGCCGCCGAGCGCCGCGTGCCACACGATCCCGTCGAGGATGTCGTGCTCGCTGACCAGCACCTCGGGCACGCCCAGCCGCTCGGTCACGGCCTGCAGGATGAGCGCGCCCGCGCCGATGACGTCGACCCGGCCGGGGTGCATGACGGGCAGCGCCGCACGCTCCTCGTGGGTCATCGCCAGCAGTCGATCGGTCACTGCACGCACCTGCCGGGCCGGGATACGGGAGTGGTGGATCCGCTCGGGCTGGTAGGAGGGCAGGTCGAGGGCGATCGCAGCAACGGTCGTCACCGAGCCCGCAAGGCCGACGAGGGTGCGCGCGTCGTCGATCGGCACGGTCTCGGCCGCGGCGTCGATCGCCTTCTCGATGTCGGTACGGGCGGCCGCCACCTCGCCGCGGGCGGGGGGATCGCTGTGCAGGTGGCGCTCGGTCAGCCGCACGCAGCCGACATCGACCGAGCGGGCCGCCGCGGCTCGTTCCGTACCGAGCACGAACTCCGTCGACCCGCCGCCGATGTCCGCGGTCAGGTACGGACGCTCCACGCGCGGGTCAGCGAGCAGCTCGCGGGTCGCGCCGGTGAACGACAGCGCGGCCTCCTCGCCGCCGCTGATGACCTCGGGCGGGGTGCCGAGGATGTCGGCCACGCCGCGTTCGAACTCAGCCCGGTTGGCGACGTCCCGGCTCGCGCTGGTGGCCACGAAGCGCACCCGCTCCGCGCCCAGAGCGTCGATGGCAGCGGCGTAGGAACGGCAGGCCGCGAAGGTCCGCTGCAACGCCTCGGGGGCGAAGCGCCCGGTACGGTCGACACCCTGGCCGAGGCGGACGATCTCCATGCGCCGGTCGAGCTCGGTGAGTGTCCCTGCCCCGGGGTCGGCGTCGGCCACGAGGAGGCGGATCGAGTTGGTGCCGCAGTCGATGGCGGCGACCCGGCTCACGGCTGCACGCACGGGCCGTCCGCCCACCACGCAGGGAGCAGGTCGAGCGCCTCGTCACCGATGGGGTTGACGCCCCGCCCGGCCGCGATCGCGTGGGCGACCAGCGCGTGCAGGCACTTGACCCGGGTCGGCATGCCGCCCGCGCTCTGCGTACCCGCCGGCAGGGGGGCGACGGCGTCCCTGCGGGACAGGTAGTCGCGGTGCGCGTTCCGGTACGCCGCGGCGAGCCCCGGGTCGCCAGCGAGCCGCTCGGTCATCTCCGCCATGACGCCCGCCGCCTCGAGGCGGCTCACGGCCGCACCTGCTCGGGGACAGCTCAGGTAGTACAGGGTGGGGAACGGCGTGCCGTCGGCGAGCCGGGGCGCGGTCTCGACGACGTCGGGGAGCCCGCAGGGGCAGCGGTGGGCCACGCCGCGCAGCGACCGCGGG
>JBOHCZ010000221.1:0-5116 GCA_050699195.1 Streptomycetales bacterium | reverse complement strand
TCTCCTGCACCAGATCCTCGGCATCAGCCGGGTTCCGCGTCATCCGCAACGCCGCAGAGTACAACTGATCAAGAAACGGCAACGCATCCCGCTCGAAACGCGCACCCCGTTCCCCAACGGTCTCGGTAGCCAAGCCTGCTCTCACTCCTCGAGACCATCGTGTCGCATCGACCGCCGCCCTCGGTGGCGGGGGTCGCTCCAGGAATACCCCTGCACACCGTGGTCACACCGTGGTCGCTCGTAGACTCGACTGCGGGACCCATGTCGGGGTAGGGGAGGTCAGGCGGAGCAGTAGGCGCGCCGCCCGGAGGTGCCATGAACAGCAGAGATACCTCCAAGGTCGCCTCAGCGGGGGCTGAGTATCTCGATGAGCGGGCCAGCATCGCGAGGCTCGCCAGGGGCAGCCTGCGCAAGGTGTTCCCCGACCACTGGTCGTTCCTGCTTGGCGAGATCGCGCTCTACAGCTTCATCGTGCTCGTGCTGAGCGGCACCTTCCTGACCTTCTTCTTCATGCCGAGCGTCAAGGAGGTCGTCTACCACGGCTCGTACGTGCCGCTGCGTGGCGTGGAGATGTCGGAGGCCTTCGCCTCGACGCTGGACATCAGCTTCGACGTACGCGGCGGCATGCTGATGCGCCAGATCCACCACTGGGCCGCCGTGCTGTTCGTGGCCGCCATCGTCGTGCACATGCTGCGGATCTTCTTCACCGGCGCGTTCCGCAAGCCGCGGGAGCTGAACTGGCTGATCGGCAACGCCCTGCTGACCCTCGCCCTGCTCGAGGGCTTCGCGGGCTACTCGCTGCCCGACGACCTGCTGTCGGGCACCGGGCTGCGGATCGCCGAGGGTGTCGTGCTGTCGCTCCCGGTGCTGGGGACATACGCGTCGTTCTTCGCCTTCGGCGGCCAGTTCCCCGGCGACGACTTCATCCCCCGGCTGTTCACGGCGCACATCCTGATCATCCCCGCCATTCTCGTGGCCCTCATCACCGTGCACCTGTTCCTGATCGTCTACCAGAAGCACACCCAGTACCCTGGCGCCGGCCGCACCAACCGCAACGTCGTCGGGCAGCCCGCGCTGCCGGTCTACGCAGCCAAGGCCGGCGGGTTCTTCTTCGCCGTCTTCGGCGCCTGCGCGCTGCTGGGCGGGCTCACCCAGATCAACCCGATCTGGCTGTACGGGCCGTACGAGCCCACGCAGATCACCGCGGGGAGCCAGCCTGACTGGTACATCGGCTTCCTCGAGGGGGCGTTGCGCGCTATGCCGAACTGGGAGGTCAGCGCCTTCGGCCACACGTTGGTCCTCAACGTGCTCATCCCCGCGGTGATCGTCCCGGGCCTGATGTTCACCCTGCTTGCGCTCTACCCGTTCCTGGAAGCCTGGGTCAGGGGTGACCGCCGCGAGCACCACATCCTCGACCGTCCTCGCAACCAGCCCACGCGTACCGGCCTGGGCGTGGTCGCGATCACCTTCTACTGCCTGCTGTGGATGAACGGCGGAAATGACGTGATCGCCGCGACGTTCGACCTGTCCATCAACGCCATCACCTGGTTCACGCGCATCGCCTTGATCGTGCTCCCCCTGATCGCGTTCCTGGTCACCCGCCGCATCTGCCTCGGGCTGCAACGACGTGACCGGGAGGCGGTGCTGCACGGCCGGGAGAGCGGGATCATGCGCAGGATGCCCGACGGGGAGTTCACCGAGGCCCACGTTCCCCTCAGTGCCGAGCAGCGCTGGATCAGGGTGCAGCACGAGGTGCCTGAGCCCCGTGAGCTGCCGCCTTCCGAGGACGAGCACGGCGTGGCCAGGCCTACCAGCTGGCCCGCACTGCTGCGGGCCAGGATCAGCCGGTTCTACTTCGGGGAACGGGTCGACAAGCCCACCCGCCGCGAGCTCGAACACGAGGAGGACCGCGAGCACGAGCACGACCAGGAGGAGGCCGCCCGCCTCGGACGGGGGCCGGACCGGCGCGGGGACTCCGGCGCGTTACCCCATCGGGCCGGGCCCGTTGCTGACGGCCCGTTGATCGAGCAAGATCTACCGGACACACCCCAGCCAGTCGCGGTAGCGTCACCCTGTGACCGGACAGCCGACCATCGCTCAACTGTTCGAGACCTACCTGGCCGAGCGGCGCGGCCGCTTCGACGCGGGGAGGTACCACTCACACGCCGCGATCATGGATCTGCTGGCGGCCTACCTCAACCGCTTCGCCTATACCCAGCTGCCGGACGCCGACCGCAGGCGATGGCAGAAGGCCTACGACTCCGGTGAGGACCAGGCCTTCTGCAACATCTTCGGGGTCGACGAGCTGAGCCGGGCCGTCGAGCCGTTCCTGAGCTGGTACCTCCCCAAGCGTGTGGGGGCGAGCTACGACGTGTGGCGGCTCGCCGGGCAGGTCACCGGGGAGTTGCACACCTGGCTGTGCGACCAGGGCTACGTGCAGGATCCCGACGTCCAGGCCGCCCCCGAGCCGCTTCGCGAGCACGGGTAGCCGCCCCTGCCGCCCGGCCGGTTCCGGGGGGTGTTGCCCTCGATCTCCGGCCGGGCCAGGGTGAGGTACATGCGCTATGTGGAGCTGAGCGGACTTCCGCAGGTCAGCAAGATCGGGCTTGGCACCTGGCAGTTCGGGTCCCGCGAGTGGGGGTACGGGGAGGCGTACGCCGCCGGGGAGGCGCGTGCGCTGGTACGCCGGGCGCTCGAGCTGGGGGTGACGCTCTTCGACACCGCGGAGGTCTACGCCTTCGGGCGCAGCGAACGCATCCTGGGCGAGGCGCTGGGTGACGACCGCGACGCGGTCGTCGTCGCGACCAAGCTGCTCCCGGTGGCGCCGCTTCCGCGCGTGGTGCGCAACCGGGCGCTGGCCAGTCGGGGCCGGCTCGGGCTGCGGCGCATCCCGCTCTACCAGGTCCACTGGCCCAACCCGCTGGTGCCGGAAGAGACCGTGATGGGCGGGCTGCGCGGGCTGCAGGATGAGGGCGTCATCGGCGACGTCGGGGTCAGCAACTACTCCCTGGTGCGGTGGCGGCGCGCCGAAATGGCCCTGGGCCGGCGGGTGCTCTCCAACCAGGTGCAGTTCAGCCTTGCCCGTCCGCAGCCCTCGTGGGAGCTGGTGCCGTGGGCGCGCGAGCGGAGCCGTGTCGTCGTGGCCTACAGCCCGCTGGCGCAGGGCCTGCTCGGCGGCCGATACGGTGAGCACCACAGGCCGCGCGGGGTGCGCGCGGCCAACCCGCTGTTCCTGCCCGACAACCTCCGGCGGGTCGCGCCGCTGCTGGACAGGCTGCGGGAGGTCGGGGACGCTCACGACGCCACGCCCGCGCAGGTCGCGCTGGCCTGGGTGCTGCGCTTCGACCACGTCGTCGCCATCCCCGGCGCGTCGAGCGTCGCCCAGCTCGAGGCCAACGTCGCCGCCGCCGAGATCGAGCTCGCCGACGACGAGAACGCCGCTCTCGCCGTGGAGGCCGAGCGGTTCAGCCCCACCCGTGGGATGCGGGCCGTCCCGGACCTCGCGCGTACCCTGCTGCGGCGCTGAGGCCCGGATCGGCCCGCCAGCTCACCTGCCGGCCGCGTAACCCTGCATGCCGCGCGGGTTGGCCCCGGCCCGGAGCATGCCCGTCTCGGGGTCCCGGGCGACGGCCGAGAGCCTGCCGAGCGACCACGGCTCGGAGACCACCACGCGGTGCCCGCGACGTTGCAGCTCGGCGACGACGTCCTCGCCGAACCGTGACTCGACGACCAGCTCGCCGGGCGCCATCTCCCGGGGGTAGAACGACGAGGGGAACGAGTTCGAGTGGAACATCGGCGCGTCGACGCCGGCCTGCAGGTCCATGCCGCCGTGCACGAGGCGCAGGAAGTAGGTGAACGACCACTGGTCCTGCTGGTCCCCGCCCGGTGTCCCGAGGGCGATGACGGGCTCGCCGCCGCGCAGCACGAGCGTCGGGGTCAACGTCGTGCGGGGACGCTTGCCCGGTGCGACTGCGCTGGGGGAGTCCTGGTCGAGCCAGAACATCTGGCCCCGGGTGCCCAGCGGGAAGCCGAGGGAGGGGATCACCGGTGAGCTGGACAGCCATCCGCCACTCGGGGTCGCGGCCACCATGTTGCCGTGGCGGTCCACCACGTCCACGTGGCAGGTGTCGCCACGCACCTCGCCGCTACGGTCGACGGTCGGCTCGCCGCCGGCACCCGAAGGCACCTCGGTCGTGCCTGCCAAGGTGCTCACGAGCGCCGCAAGGCGCGGGGTCATCCCAGCCGGGCTGCCAGCGCGCAGCTCGAGCGACGCCTCGTCGCCGACGAGACGCGCCCGCCCGGCCGCGTACTCAGGCGACAGGAGGGTCGTCATCGGGACCTTGGTGAAGCGCGGGTCACCGTAGTAGGCCTCCCGGTCGGCGAAGCCCAGCTTGGCTCCCTCGACGACGCGGTGGACGAACTCCGCGGACAGCACGTCGATGTCGCCGGTGCCCAGTGCCTCGGCGAGCCGCAGCTGCTGGAGGAAGACCGGGCCCTGTCCCCACGGGCCGGTCTTGCAGACGGTGTAGCCGTGGTAGTCGGCCGTGACGGGCTCCTCGTAGGAGGCGGACCAGCCCGCGAGGTCGTCCCGCGTGAGCAGCCCGGCGTGGACCCGGCCGTCGGCGTCGGGGGCGGGCAGCCGCGAGAAGGCGATGATCTCCTCGGCGACGAAGCCCTCCGACCAGATCCGCCGGGCGGCCTCGATCTGGCCGTCGCGGCCGGTCACCGCCCGCTCCGCCTCCTCGAGGAGCCGGCGGTAGGTCCCGGCCAGCGCGGGGTTACGGAACAGCGCACCGGCAGCCGGTGCCTGCCCGCCCGGCAGCCAGAGGGCGGCCGAGGTCGGCCAGTGCTCCCGGAACAGCCATGCGACCGGGGTGATCCGCTCCACGATCTGGGGCACGACCGGGAAGCCGCGCTCGGCGTAGTGGATGGCGTGGGAGAGCACCTCGCGCAGCGGCAGGGTGCCGTGGTCGCGCAGCAGGAGCAGCCACGCGTCGACGGCTCCAGGTACACAGGCGGGGAGCAGTCCGGTGCCGGGCACCCGGTCCAGGCCCGAGAACGCGTCGGGCGTCGCCGCGGCGGGCGCGGTGCCCTGGCCGCAGAGCACGGTTGGCGG
>JBOHCZ010000220.1:0-2946 GCA_050699195.1 Streptomycetales bacterium | reverse complement strand
GGTCCGAGGGCGTCCCAGGGGAAGTCACAGCGCGGGCGGGCGTGACTCATAAGACGTGCTCAGCACGATCGTGGTGCGCGTCGACACGTTGGCCACGGAACGAATGCTGGTGAGGAGTCTCTCGAGGTCGCTCGGGGCGCCCACCCGCACCTTGAGGATGTAGTTCTCCTCCCCCGCGACGCTGTAGCAGGCCTCGATCTCCGGCAGGTGCGCGAGGCGGTCCGGCGTGTCGTCAGGGGCGCTGGGGTCGAACGGCTTGATCGAGATGAAGGCCATCAGCGGCAGATCGAGTGCGTCCGGGTCGAGGACGGCGGTGTAGCCGCGGATGATGCCGCGCTGTTCGAGCCGGCGCACCCGCTGGTGCGCGGCCGAGGTCGACAGGCCGGTGGCCCTCCCCAGGTCCGTGTAGCTCATCCGGCCGTCCTTGGCCAACAGCTGGACGATGTGCCGGTCGAGATCCTCCACGAGGAAACCGTAGTGTGGCCGGTGGCGGGTGGGGGCAGGGCTTTCATCAGATCGAGGGTCACCCTGACGTGGGCGATCGCCCGTGACGCGACCCGTCATGACTTCGCCAGCGCCCGGCTGATTACCAGCCGCTGGATCTCGTTCGTGCCCTCGACGATCTGCAGCGCCTTGGCCTCGCGCATGTAGCGTTCGACCGGATAGTCGCTGACGTAGCCGTACCCGCCGAGCACCTGCACCGCGTCGGTCGTCACCCGCATCGCGACGTCGCTGCAGAACAGCTTCGCCATCGCCGCCTGCCGGGAGAACGGCCGCCCCGCGTCGCAGCGCCGGGCGGCTGCCAGGTACCCGGCCCGCGCCATCTCGATCTGGGTCGCCATGTCGGCCAGCATGAAGCCGAGTCCCTCGAACTCGATGATCGGCTTCCCGAACTGCCGGCGCTGCTTGGCGTGGGACAGCGCGGTGTCGAACGCCGCCTGCGCCAGGCCCACGGAGCACGCCGCGATGCCCAGTCGACCAGCGTCGAGGGCTGCGAGCGCGATGGTGAACCCCTGGCCCTCCGCACCGATCCGCCGCTCACCCGGCACGCGGGCGCCGTCGAGGACGACCTGGGACGTCGAGGACGCGGACATGCCCATCTTGCGTTCCGGCCGCGCGGCGGACAGGCCCGGTGTGCCGGCGGGAACGAGCAGGGTGGAGATGCCATGCCGCCCCTCGTCGGAGGTGCGCACCATCACGGTGTAGAAATCGGCCTCCCCGGCGTGGGAGATCCAGGCCTTCGTACCGGTCACGACATAGTCCCCACCCTGGTCTCCGCCAGGGGACGCGCCAGGGGACCCGCCCTCGGGAACGGCCCGGGTGGCCAGCGCGGCGGCGTCCGAGCCCGACCCGGGCTCCGAGAGGCAGTACGCCCCCAGCTGGTCACCCCCGATCATCCCGGGGAGCCAGCGGTCCCGCTGATCAGGCGACCCGAACCTGGCGAGGGGGAAGCACGACAGGGTGTGGACGCTGACGCCCAGCCCCACGGTCAGCCAGGCCTGCGCCAGTTCCTCGACGACCTGCAGGTACACCTCGTAGGGCTGGCCCCCGCCGCCGTACTGCCGTGGGTAGGGCAGCCCGAGCAGCCCGGACCTGCCGAGCAGCCGGAACAGGTCACGGGGGAAGCGCCCCGCAGCCTCGGCCTCCGCGGCGCGGGGGGCCAGCTTGTCCGCCGCGACCTCGCGGGTGAGCTCCAGCAGGGCCCGCGCATCCTCGGTGGGCAGGGCCCTTTCGACCGGACGCACGGGCCTCACCCCTCCAGTACGGCTAGCTCGCGGGGGGCACGGTTGAGCCGGTCGGCGCCGCTCGCCGTACAGACAACGATGTCCTCGATGCGGGCGCCGTGCCTGCCCGCGAGGTAGATGCCGGGCTCGACGGAGAAGGCCATCCCGGGCTCGAGCGGGTCGGTGTTGCCCGCGACGATGTAGGGCTCCTCGTGGGTTTCGAGTCCGATGCCGTGCCCGGTGCGGTGGATGAAGTGCTCGCCGTAGCCCGCCTCCCGGATCACCTCCCGCGCCGCCGCGTCCACCGACTCGGCGGTGACGCCCGGGCCGACCGCATCGCAGGCTCGCCGCTGTGCTGCGAGGAGCACCGCGTAGTAGTCGAGGAACTCCCCCGGAGGCGCGCCCACGGCGTAGGTCCTGGTCTCGTCCGAGCAGTAGCCCTCCGCGGTGGTGCCCCCGATGTCGACCACGACGGGGTCGCCGGCCACGATGACGCGGCCGGAAAGCTCGTGGTGTGGACTCGCGCCGTGCGGTCCCGACCCGACGATCACGAAGTCGACGCTCTCGTGGCCCTCCTCGACGATGGCGTCCGCGATGTCGCGGCCCACCTCGCGTTCGGTCCTGCCAGGGCGCAGCCACTCGCCCATCCGGGCGTGCACGCGGTCGATCGACTCACCTGCCCGGCGCAGCGCCTCGACCTCGGCGGGGCTCTTGCGCATCCGCAGCTCCCGCAGGACGAGTCCGGCCAGGGTCTGCTCGGCGCCGGGCAGCACCGAGCGGAACCGGATCACCTTCTCCGCCCACATCCGGTCGTCGAGGGCGACCGTGGCCGGGTCGCGTCCCAGGGCGCGCTGCAGCCGATCGGCGACCAGCGCGTAGGGGTCGTCGGTCTCGTCCCACGGTGTGATCTCGATGCCGAGACCACCGGCGGGGGACGACGTGGCTGCGGGCAGCTCGAGTCGCGGGACGACGAGGACCGGGTCGGCGCCGGTGGGCAGCACGAGACAGGTGAGCCGTTCGAGCGGCCGGGCAGGGTAACCGGTGAGGTAGCGCAGATCGGCGCCTGGGCTGACCAGCAGGGCGCCGACGCCGGCGCGCGAGGCGGCCTGCTGGGCGCGCCGCAGGCGGTCGGCGAAATCGAGCGGAGACGTCATTGTCACGCGCCTCAACCTACCGCCGCGGGGCGATCACGTTCGCCGGGGTGCGCGCCGCAGTGCGGCGC
>JBOHCZ010000219.1:0-4670 GCA_050699195.1 Streptomycetales bacterium | reverse complement strand
GCCACCAGCTGGGGAGCAGAGCCGGTTCCGCCGCCCCGTGTCGGCGGCACCGGCCCACCATGGGACGGGACTCGGGCCTGGGACTCGGCACCGTCCGCGAGGTCCCTCCGAAGTCCAGGCTGCCTGCTGCCGGCGACCACGCCATCGGTACGGATACTCAACCGCGTCTGAGTACCTGTACCCAGGCAGCTGTGACGGTGCGTGACAGTACACGGGCCGGCGGGGGTGCGGCCGGCGCGGGGCGGGCACCGGCGGCCGCGTCCTGGCGCAATCCCTCTAGACTCCCGGCCCATGCCCGATGTCGTCGTCGTCGGGGCGGGTCACAACGCCCTCGTTGCCGCCTGCTACCTGGCCCGTGAGGGACTCGACGTGCAGGTCGTCGAGCGTGACACCGTGGTCGGAGGCGGGGTCTCGACTGTTGAGCGGTTTCCCGGCTACCGCGTCGACCGGGGCGCGGGCGCGCACCTCATGATCCGCCACACCGGGATCGCCGAGGACCTCGACCTGGCCGAGTGCGGCCTGACCTACATCGACTGCGACCCGTGGGCGTTCGCGCCGTTCGTCGAAGGCGACCTCACCTTCAGCACGGATCTCGACCGGACCTGCGCGTCGATCGCGGCGACGTGCGGCGACCGTGACGCCGACGCGTACCACCGCTTCGCCACGGAGTGGGGTGAGCGCGGCGCGCGGATCTTCACCGCGTTCCAGCACCCTCCCACCCCGCTGAACCTGGGGGCCGGGCTGCTCGGCCTGGGCCGCTCGATCGGGCTGGGGCGCTCACGGGGGATCAGCGGCACGGAGCTCGCCCGCCAGTTCCTGGCACCCGGAGACCAGCTGCTCGACGAGTACTTCACCGACGAACGGCTCAAGACGGCGCTGGCCTGGCTGGCCGCCCAGTCCGGCCCGCCCACCCACGAGG
The DNA here is from genome assembly GCA_050699195.1 of Streptomycetales bacterium. Lineage (GTDB taxonomy): Bacteria > Actinomycetota > Actinomycetes > JBOHCZ01 > JBOHCZ01 > JBOHCZ01. The sequence continues at coordinate 3,751 of JBOHCZ010000219.1, read as the reverse complement.
TGGGGACGGCCAACATGGTGGGCCGGCTCCCGATGATGCACCGGGTCACGCCGGGCCGGCCGCAGGGCGGCTCGGGCATGCTGTCCGCGGCGCTCGCGGAGCGGCTGTTGCGCTCCGGTGGATCGCTGCGCCTCGGCGACGGGGTGGCCCGCATCACGCGCACCCCAGGGGGTCGGGTCGACGGGGTGCTCACCGAGTCGGGCGAGCACGTCCCCGCTGTGGGCGTGCTCGCGGGTTGCCACATCCTGACGACCTGCGAGCTGCTGGGCGACGAGGCCCTGCTGGCGCGGGTCCGTCGCAGCGTCCGGGTGGGCAACGGCACCGGCATGGCCGTACGCCTGGGCACCACGGCCCTGCCCCGCTATCCCGGCGCGCCGCCGGGCGCCCACCACGGGCTGCAGCTGCTCGCGCGTTCCAGGGCGCAGCTGCGTGGGGCCTACGGGGACTTCCTCGCGGGCCGCACACCCGACGATCCGGCGGTTCTCGCCCTGACCTTCTCGGCATCCGACTCCTCGCTCGCCCCGCCCGGTCGGCACCTGGTGAGCCTGTGGGGTCAGTGGCATCCTTACGATCTCGCGACAGGCGAGTACTGGCCGGCGATCGCCGAGCGGGAGTGCACCAAGTTGATCATGCAGCTGGACCGGGCCGCGCCCGGCTTCGCCGGGTCCGTGGAGCACGTGTACGTGCAGACCCCGCGCGACATCGAACGTGAGCTCGGGATGCGGCGCGGCAACCTCATGCACGTCGAGATGGGACTGGACGCGATGTTCGCATTCCGCCCGTTGCCCGAGCTCGCGGGCTACCGCACCCCCGTCGAAGGGCTGTACCTGACCGGCGCCTCCACGCACCCGGGCGGAGGAGTCTTCGGGGCCAGCGGCCGCAGCGCCGCAACGGTGATCCTCGACGACCGGCGGGCTTTCCCCGGGTCCCGGGCCACCACCGTGCTCGGCCGTGCGGTGACCTTCGGCTCGGCGGCCGGGTCGGCGATGCGGGCCCGGGCACGGCGTCCATGAGGACGGAGATCATGACCTTCAGCGAGCGGCAGGCACGGCGGGCCGCGGCCCGCCGCCGCATCCCGTGGACGCTGGCGCTGCTCACCGTCTGCGCCCTGGCGGCCCACCCCCTCACCCCCGAGGAGTTCCTCCCCGAACTGACCTTCGTCACCGTCGGCACGTTCTTCGGCGCTTCGTTCGTGCACGCGTGGGCCGCACGTGGGCCCACCTGGGCGCTGACGTTCGCGGCCGTGGCGGTGCCAGGGGCCTTCGTGATCGAGGTCGTCGGGTTGCACACCGGGATGCCGTTCGGGCGGTACGCCTACGGCGACACGCTGGGGGTGCAGGCGCTCGGCGTACCCGTGGTCATGCCGTTCGCCTGGGCGATGATGGCCTACCCTGCGCTGCTGATCGGACGCCTCCTGGTACGGCGCGAGGTGGCGCTGGTCGCGGGCTTCGCGCTGGCTGTGTGGGACTTCTTCCTCGATCCGCGGCTGGTCGCCGCCGGGCAGCGGGTCTGGCAGGATCCAGGTTCCGCGGTGCCCGGGGTGCCGGGCGTGCCGTGGACGAGCTTCGCCGGCTGGCTGCTCGCGGCCACGCTGCTGATGGCCGTACTGCACAAGGTGCTGGCGCAACGGCCGGCACGGGACGGTGACGGGGTGCCTGCCGCGCTCTACCTGTGGACCTACCTGTCCTCGGTTCTCGCGAACCTGGTGTTCCTCGGCCGTCCCACACTCGCGCTCGTCGGAGGTCTCGCCATGGGGTGCGTCGTGGTGCCCTACGTGCTGAAGCTCTGGGAGAGGGAGTGGTGACGGTCCTGCCTGCCGGCCGCTCCCCCGCCCGCTCGGCAGCGGCTCAGCGCTCGGCGTGCAGGTCGAGACTCTGGTAGATCTCGCGGGTCGCGCCTGACCGGTTGAGCGTGTAGAAGTGCAGGCCCGGCGCCCCCTCGCCGAGCAACTTCTCGCACATCGCGCTGGCGTACTCCACACCGATCGCGCGGACCGCCGCCGGGTCGTCCTCCACGGCATGCAGCCGCTCCGCGAGCTCGGGCGGGAACTGCGCGCCCGAGAGCGCCGCGAAGCGCTCGATCTGCCGCACGTTGGTCACCGGCATGATGCCGGCGAGGATCGGCACGTCGCAGCCCAGCTCGGCGACCCGGTCGCGCAGCCGCAGGTAGTCCTCGACGTGGAAGAACATCTGCGTGATCGCGAAGTCGGCACCCGCCCGGCACTTGTCGACGAGGAACCGCACGTCGAACTCGAGGTCGGGTGATCGGGGGTGCGTCTCGGGGAACGCCGCGACCCCGACCGAGAAGTCGCCTGAGGAGCGGATGAGTCGCACCAGCTCCGCCGCGTAGGAGAAGCCCTCCGGGTGGGCCACCCAATCGGCCTGCGGGTCGCCGGGCGGGTCGCCGCGCAGCGCGAGCATGTTGCGGACCCCGGCGTCGGCGTACTGCCCGATGACCCCGCGCAGCTCCGCGACCGAGTGGTTGACGGCCGTGAGGTGCCCGACCGGGGTGAGCGTGGTGTCGGTGGCGATGCGCCCGGTGATCCGGACCGTACGGTCACGCGTACCACCGCCCGCGCCGTAGGTCACCGACACGAACGTGGGGTGCAGCGGCTCGAGGCGCCGGATCGCCTCCCAGAGGTTGCGCTCGCCCTCGTCGGTCTTCGGTGGGAAGAACTCGAACGAGAACGAGCGGCGGCCCGTGGCCAGCAGCTCGCGGATGGTCTCGTGGTGGCCCGACGGTCGAGGCGGTACGGCGGCAGACATGCAGCCGAGGCTACCCGCGCGGGCCCCCGCCAGAAGGCAACCCGCTCCGGGGACACCCCTCAGGGCGGCCGATTACTCCCCTACCGCGGGCGCGAGGCCCGGGTAGACCCGCAGCGCGTTGCCGCCCAGCGCCAGCCCGGCCGTCTCCTCGTCCGGGCACAGCTCCGCGACGGCGCGGGCGTTGCCGGCGATGCCAGGCACGCCGGGCCAGTCGGTGCCGAAGATGAACTTGCGCGCCAGCCGCCGCAGGTCGTAGCGGGCGTAGTACTCCGGCAGCCGCCGGGGCGGCAGCCCGGACAGCTCGATCCACACGTTGTCGTAGGCCAGCGCCAGGAAGGCCGCCGCGTCGTACCACCACCCCCGGCCGCCGTGCGCCATCACCACGGAGAGCCCCGGGAAGTCCCGCAGCACGTCGTCGAGCAGCGCCGGGTCACCGTAGGCGTTGGTCGACCCCGGGAACGTGCTCGTCCCGCAGTGCACGACGACCGGCAGGCCACCTGCCCGGCACAGCTCGTAGGCCGGGTAGAGCTCCCGGCTGTTGGCCGGGAACCCGCCGTGCACCGGATGGATCTTGAGCGCCACAGGGTCGAAGGCGAGCTGGCGCTCCAGCTCGTCGGCCGCCGGGTAGTGCAGGTGCGGGTTGAGGTTCGCGACCGGGCGCATCCGCGTGGGGTTGTGCTTGACGATCGGGATCAGGTCCTCGATCGGCTGGATGCCGGTCACCTTGGGGCTGTACTCGCACAGCAGCAGGGCCATGTCCACGCCCTGCTCCTCGAGGTGCGCGTCGAGGCGTTCGGGTACGACGGCGCCATCGCCGTCGTAGATCCGGCCGACAGCCGCCGATCCGCCGAAGTCGTGCGCCCAGGTCCGCCAGGCCGGCCGCAGTGTCGGCAGGCGCGGGGCGTGCAGGTGCACGTCGACCAGCAGGTGACCGTCGAGCATCCGTCCTCCTCGTCGACTGTACGGGTACCGGGTAGGGGTAGGGG
>JBOHCZ010000218.1:0-4228 GCA_050699195.1 Streptomycetales bacterium | reverse complement strand
CGCACCCGGAGGAATGTTCCAAGACAGAGCCGCTGCCCGATGAGGAGGACCACGAGGCGATCTGCTTCACCGAGGAGGAGATCGCCGCGATGGACGACTCGGGCGCCGAGCTCGCGGTCGATGAGATCTCCAAGAGCGACAACATCAAGTTGCTCGCCAATCTGCCGAAGCAGGACGAATTCGCGCCGGAGGCGGCGTTCAACAGCGACCTCGCCTTCCAGGGCGACTTCGCCTTCGACGGCAACTACAACGGCGTCGCCATCTTCGACGTGTCCAAGCCGCACAAGCCGCGGCAGGTCGGGCAGCTCCTTTGCCCGGGTCAGCAGAACGACGTCACGGTCAACGGTGACCTGCTGGTCCTGTCGACCGACCAGTCGCGCAGCAACGCGACGTGCGACAGCGTCGCCCAGTCGTCGACCATCAAGGAGTCTTGGGAGGGCGTCAAGGTCTTCGACATCTCCGACCCGACCTCCCCGGAGTTCGTGACCTCGGTCGAGACCGACTGCGGGTCTCACACGCACACGGCCGTCCCCGACCCGGAGAACGACCGGCTGCTGGTGTACGTGCAGTCGTTCTCCCCCGCGCTCGACCGGCCCGACTGCCAGCCGCCGCACGACAAGATCGCGGTCGTCGAGGTACGCGAGGACGCCCCGCAGGACGCTCACATCGTGAGCGAGCCCGTGCTCTTCCCCGACGGCGGCTTCCCGGGCATTCCCGGCCGGACTTCGTCGACGAGCGGGTGCCACGACATCACCGTGTACCCGGAGAAGGGTCTCGCGGCCGGCGCATGCATGGGTGAAGGCGTGCTCATCGACATCACCGACCCGGTGAACCCCGAGGTCATCGACTCGGTGACCGACCCCAACTTCGCGTTCTGGCACTCGGCGACGTTCAACAACGACGCGACGAGCGTGGTCTTCACCGACGAGCTCGGCGGCGGCGGCCAGCCGACCTGCAACCCGACGGTCGGCCCGGAGCGTGGTGCCGACGCGGTCTTCCGGATCGTCGACACGGCGCAGGGCAAGCAGCTCGAGTTCGGGTCGTACTTCAAGATCCCGCGTGTCAACACCAACAACGAGAACTGCGTCGCCCACAACGGCTCGCTCATCCCGGTGCCCGGCCGCGACATCATGGTCCAGGCCTGGTACCAGGGCGGCATCTCGGTGTGGGAGTTCACCGACCCCGAGAACCCGCGTGAGATCGCGTTCTTCGAGCGCGGCCCGCTGTCTGACGAGAGGCGGATCATCGGCGGTTCCTGGTCGGCGTACTGGTACAACGGGGCGATCTACTCCAGCGACATCCAGAAGGGGCTGGATGTGTTGAAGGTGACGGATCCTGCGGTGGCGCCCGCTATGGCGCACAGCGAGGACCTCCTCAACGTGCAGACCCAGCGGTCATTCACCGGCTGATCCCGCGTCGATCCACAAGGCCGGCTCGCGTCCAGGGGACCACTCCCCGGACGCGAGCCGGCCGGTGTTCCGGGGCCCGCCGGCTGCCCGATCGCCCGATGACCGGGGCTCGCACCTCGGCGGGGGGCGAGCCGGGGCTCGGGTACGGCACACTTGGGGCATGCGGATTACGGCGAAGACCGACTACGCGGTTCGTGCGACGGCCGAGCTCGTCTCGGCGTCGGCACAGTCTCCCGTGCGAGCGGACGACATCGCGGCGCGCCAGCGGATCCCGGTGCGGTTCCTGCTCAACATTCTCGCCGAGCTGCGCGTGGCCGGTATCGTCGCGAGCCGCCGTGGTGCCGAGGGTGGCTACTGGCTCGCTGCGCCCGCCTACGAGATCTCGGTCGCCGATCTGATCCGCGCCGTCGAGGGCCCACTGGCAGACGTGCACGGCGTGCCGCCGGAAAAGGTCGACTACCAGGGCTCCGCGGCGGCCTTGCGGGAGGTGTGGATGGCGACGAGGGCTGCCCTGCGGAAGGTTCTCGAGACGGTGACGCTGGCGGACATCGCGGCCGGCGACCTGCCGGCCGACGTGATGGCCCAGCTCTCCGATCCCGACACGCTGCGCCGCCGCTGACGAGCGGCACGACCAGTTCGGTGCGCCGGCACGCGGGCGTGCGGTACCGCTGAGCACCCTCAAAACGAGTGTCAGCCGAGCGGCAGGGGCGTGAGGGCGGCGGCCAGGCCGAGCAGGGCGCAGGCGCCGAGGGTACGCAGGATGGACCAGCGCAGCCGGAAGATCATGACCAGCGCGGCCCCGGTGATCACTACGGCGAGCGGCTGAAGGCTGGCGGGGTCGGGCACCGTGAGATGGAAGGGCCCCCACGTGGTGGGGTGAGTGGTCGAGAAGAGGGTGTGCAGGGCGAAGTAGAGCGCGAGGTTGGCGATGACTCCGACGACGGCGGCGGTGATGCCGGTCAGCGCGGCGGAGATGGCGTGGTTGCCGCGTAGCCGCTCGACGTAGGGGGCGCCGAGGAAGATGAAGACGAAGCAGGGTACGAAGGTGACCCAGGTGGTCAGCAGGGCGCCGAGCAGGCCGGCGGTCCAGGGGCTCAGCGGGTCGGGGTCGCGGAAGGCGCCGAGGAACGCGACGAACTGCACGACCATGATCAGCGGTCCGGGAGTGGTCTCCGCGAGCCCCAGGCCGCGGACCATCTCGCCGGGGGCGAGCCAGCCGTAGACCTCCACGGCGCGCTGGGCGACGTAGGAGAGCACCGCGTAGGCACCGCCGAACGTCACCAGGGCGGTGCCGGAGAAGAACAGGCCCTGCGTGGTGAACACGCTGCGGGTGCCGGTGAGCGCGACGACGGCGAGCAGCGGCACGCCCCACAGGGCAAGTCCCACCGCGACGACGCGTAGCGCCCGGCGCCAGCCGGGTCGCTCGGCGTGCAGCTCCTCGTCAGCGATCAGCGGTTGCGGTCCGCCGTCACCGGCGTGCCCGCCTGACGGGCCGCGCAGGGTGTGCGGGGCGAGGCGACTGAGCAGCCAGCCGGCGAGAGCGGCGGCGGAAACGACGATCGGGAACGGCACGGAGAACGCCGCGAGGGCCAGGAAGGCCGCCACGGCCAGGGCTACCAGGGCGGGGTGTCCGATGGAGCGGCGGCCTACGCGGATGACGGCCTGGGCGACAACGGCCAGCACGGCGGGGGCGAGGCCGGCGAACAGCGCGGTCACCGCGGTGGTGCTGCCAAGACCGACGTAGAGGGCCGACAGGGCGAGCAGCGCGGCCACCCCCGGCAGTACGAACAGTGTGCCGGCGACCAGGCCGCCGCGGGTGCCGTTGAGCAGCCAGCCGATGTAGATCGCGAGCTGCTGGGCCTCGGGTCCCGGCAGCAGCATGCAGTAGTTGAGCGCGTGGTTGAACCGCGGCTGGCTGATCCAGCGCTTGTCCTCGACCAGGGTGCGCTGCATGACCGCGATCTGCCCCGCAGGCCCTCCGAAGGTCTGCAACGAGATCGCGAACCAGGTGCGTACCGCCTCCGTGAACGGCACCAGATCGCACGCGGGCCCCAGCCGGCGCGGCCCGGCCCCGGACCGCTCGGCAGAACCAGACCCCTCAGCCGGACGAGCCGCCGGGTGAGCAGCCGGGTCAGCAGGAGAAGTCGGGGGATCGGTGGCCCGCTGGCTGGCGGGGCCGGTCCGATGTCGGTCGGTCACGGGATTCTCCGATCAGGTGAGCCGTTGCGGGCTCCGCGATGGTGGGTCAGGCGGGCTCGCGGCCCAGCAGGGTGGCCCGCCGGTAGTACTCGTAGAGTCCGTCGAACAGCGGACCGGTCAGCTCGAGGGTCTGCTCGTCGGTGCAGACGAGCGACAACCCCCGCAGGGCGACCTCGAAGCCGGGTGCCTCGGGGGCGTCGTAGCGCTCGTCGTCGACGTCCGCCTCGTGCACGACCTCGGCGATCCGCCACAGCACGGGATCGTGGATCTCGTAGCGGCGCAGGATGGTCTCGAACGTGCAGTCCCCATCGTGGTGCGACAGATCAACGCCGCGCATGTCGAACGGCGTCGCCTCAGCCGGCACGTCAACGGGGTCGGCGACGAAGACGAACGCCGCCTGGGGGTCGACGAACCGCCGGATCAGCCACGCGCAGGCCGCGCGATCGATGTGTACCCCTGCCCTGGTAGCCCACCTCATAGCCGCTCCCCCTGGTCGCACTTGTGCTGTGCCCGCTCGGTCGTAGCGTCCGGCCCGGCGAGGGCCTCGACCGCCATGCGGGCCGCCTCCCGCTCGCCGGGCGGGAAGTAGTCGCGCCGCGCGATCCGCCGCAGCTCGCGGC
>JBOHCZ010000217.1:0-4525 GCA_050699195.1 Streptomycetales bacterium | reverse complement strand
GGTCATGGGAGCCCGGTCGCGGTCCGGAGTCGATCCTGGACAGGGCTCCGGCGCCCCGCGGGTACGCCGGCTCAGCACACGCGTCGCACCCGGCATCTGGTCGGCGGTCAGCTCGCGGAAATCCCGGAGCTCGTCGTTGCGCCGCAGCCACATCGGAACGAGATAGGCAGCCCAGGCCCCCACGATGACCGCGTAGATAAGGCCGCTGCTGCTCACACCCTAGACGCTAGGGCCGCCCGCGGCCCCCGTGCCGCATTGCCCACGGCGTGTTGCAATCGGGCTAATGGTACTAAACTCGTAAATCATCATAAATAACCCAACAACCACGACGCCGCACCGTGCCGCTCACGGGGTGCTCACCTGCGGGCCGCGTGCCACCGGGCGAGCAGACCGTCCGGAACCTCCTCGACCGTGATCGCGTAGCTGGCGTGGTCGCGCCACCCCCCGTCGATGTGGAGCAGGCGCAGCCGCCTGCCCTCCTCGCGGAGCCCGAGCTTCTCGACCACGCGCCGCGAGGCGGTGTTCTCCGGCCTGATGTTGACCTCGATGCGGTGCAGCCCGACGACCCTGAAGCAGTGGTCGACGACCAGCGCGACGGCGACCGGCATGATGCCCCGCCCGGCCACCGCCCGGTCGATCCAGTACCCGATCTGCGCCGAGCACATCGACCCCCACGTGATGCCGGCGACCGTGATCTGCCCCACGAGATCACCGTCGAAGGTGACGACGAACGGGAGCAGCCGCCCGCGGTCGGCCTCGTGCCGCAGGTGCCTGATCATGTGGCGGAAGCTGGGCTGCTGCAGGATCCCCGTGCCAGGCGGAGTCGTCGCCTCCCACGGGCGGAGCCAGCCCCGGTTGCGGTGACGTACCTCCCGCCAGGCCCGGGCGTCGCGGAGCCGGATCGGGCGGACACCCACCCGTCCGTCGGCCAGCTCGACCGGCCAGCCCCTGCTCAGTGGTCGCCTCCCCGGATCTGGTCGACGGCGTGGGCGATGATCGGGGCGAGGACCGCCATGCCGTCGCGTACCCCGCCGGGCGAGCCCGGCAGATTCACGACCAGCGTACGACCCGCCACCCCCGCGACCCCGCGCGAGAGCACGGCCGCCGGAACGTTCTCACGACCCGTCGCCCGCAGCGCCTCGGAGATACCCGGGATCTCGCGGTCCAGGACGCGGCGGGTCATCTCAGGGGTGAGGTCGAGTGGCGTGACCCCGGTGCCCCCCGTCGTGACCACGGCGTCGTAGCCGTGGGCGACCGCGTCGCGCAGGGCACGCTCGACCGCCTCCCCGTCGGGCACCACCAGCGGCCCGTCAACGGAGAAGCCGAGACCCCGCAGGGCCTCGACGATGATCGGTCCCGCCCGGTCCTCGTACACCCCGGCCGCGGCGCGGTTCGACACGCTCACCGCAAGCGCCTCAGGCACGACGCCACTCCCCTGACCTGCCGCCGGTCTTCTCCTCGACCCGTACGTCGGTGATCACGGCGGCCGGGTCGACGGCCTTGACCATGTCCACCAGGGCGAGCGCGGCGGTCGCGACCGCGGTGAGCGCCTCCATCTCGACGCCTGTCCGGTCGGCGGTGCGGACCACGGCGCTGATGGCCACCCCGCCGCCGTCGACGGAGAGCTCGACGGACACGCCGTGGATCGCGATCGGGTGGCACAGCGGTACGAGATCGGGGGTGCGCTTCGCGCCCTGGATCCCGGCGATCCTGGCCACCGCCAGCGCGTCACCCTTGGGCACACCCGCACCGCGGAGCAGCTCGACCACCTCGGGCGACACCGCAACACGCCCGGTGGCACGCGCGGTGCGGGCGCTCACCTCCTTGACGGAGACGTCCACCATGCGGGCCGCGCCAGCCTGGTCGATGTGGGTGAAGTCGTCGCTCATGGCATCGGGCGGTCGAGAAGCACGGCGTCGACCGTCTGGCCGGGTGTGACCTCGACGGTGTCCTCGGGCACCACGATGAAGCAGTTGGCCTGGGCGAGGTCGCCGATGAGGTGGGAGCCGGCGCCTCCGACGGGGCGCACGGTGGGATCGTCATCCGCGCTCTCGTACCACCCACGAGCGTACTGCCGCTTGCCCTTCGGCGACGCCATGCGCTCCAGGCAGCGCGCGCGCAGGGTCGGCCGGTGCAACGACGCAAGCCCGAGCATGCGGCGGATCGCGGGGCGGACGAAGATCTCGAAGGACACGTAGGCGCTGACGGGGTTGCCCGGCAGGGTGAAGATCGGCGTCGCATCGGCGCCGATCGCGCCGAACCCCTGCGGCTTTCCGGGCTGCATGGCGACCTCGCCGAACGTCACCGTACCGAGCCGGGAGAGCACCTCCTTCACGACGTCGTAGGCCCCTACGCTCACGCCCCCGCTGGTGACGACGGCATCGGCGCGGATGAGCTGGTCCTCCAGGGTGTCGAGGACCACGGCGCCGTCGTCGGGGACGATACCGACCCGGTAGGCGATCGCCCCGGCCTCCCGGGCCGCCGCGGTCAGCATGAAGCTGTTCGCATCGGGGATCTGGCCGGGCAGGGGCGTCGTCGCGCCCGGCTCGACGAGCTCGCTGCCCGTCGACAGCACCACCACGCGGGGGCGCGGGCGGGCACGCACCACGTCGCGCCCGATGGCCGCGAGGAGCCCGATCTGGGGAGCACCGAGCAGCGTGCCGGCCCGCAGCACCGTCTCTCCCGCCGTCACGTCGTCGCCGCGCAGGCGGAGGTAGCTGCCCTCCTCGGGGGCGCGCATGACGTGCACGGTCGCAAGCCCCTGGTCGGTCCACTCGAGCGGCACGACGGCCTGCGTGCCCGCTGGCACCGGGGCGCCGGTCATCACGCGAAAGGCCATCCCGGGCACGATGCGCTGCGGATCGGTGTCCCCGGCCGCGACGTCCCCGACCACGGGGAGCACTCCGGGCGTCTCCTCGCTCGCGTCCCGGACATCGGCCATGCACACCGCGTAGCCGTCCATCGAGGAGTTGTCGAACGCGGGCAGGTCCCCCACGGCCACGACGTCCTCGTCGAGCAGGCAGCCGTGAGCATCGAGGAGCTGAAGGCCGATCGGCGCGAGCGGCTGCACCGCGTCGAGGATCGCGGAGAGATGCTTGTCGACGCTCTTCACCCGCCCATCTCCTCGTCAACGAAGGTCTTCAGCCACGACCGGAAGTCCGGCCCCAGGTCCTCGCGCTCGCAGGCGAGCCGCACGATCGTCCGCAGGTAGTCCATCCGGTCGCCGGTGTCGTAGCGCCGCCCTGTGAAGACGACCCCGTGCACCGGCCCGCCCTGGTCGCGGTCGCGCTCCGCGAGCTCCCGCAGCGCGTCGGTGAGCTGGATCTCCCCGCCCCGGCCGGGCGGGGTGTGGCGGATCACCTCGAACACCGCCGGGTGCAGGATGTAGCGCCCGATCACGGAGTAGTTGCTCGGCTCCGTGCCCGGGTCCGGCTTCTCCACCAGATCGCCGAGCCGGAAGACGTCCGGGTCCGCGGTGGGGGTGATCGCCGCGCTGCCGTACAGGTGGATCTGCTCGGGCTCGACCTCGAGCAGGGCGACGACGCTGCCGCCGTAGCGCCGCTGCACCTCGATCATCCGTGGCAGCAGCGGGTCGCGCGGGTCGATGAGGTCGTCACCGAGGAGCACGGCGAACGGCACGTCCCCGATGTGGTCCGCACCGCAGAGCACAGCATGGCCGAGCCCCTTCGGGTCGCCCTGCCGCACGTAGTGGATCGCCGCGAGCTCGCTCGAACGGCGGACCACCTCGAGCCGCTGCTCGTCGCCCTTGGCGGCCAGCGCCTGCTCCAGTTCGTACGCGCGATCGAAATGGTCCTCGAGCGGTCGCTTGCCCCGCCCGGTGACCATGAGAACGTCACGCAGCCCGGCGGCGACGGCCTCCTCGACGACGTACTGGATGGCCGGCTTGTCGACGACCGGCAGCATCTCCTTGGGCGTGGCCTTGACCGCGGGCAGGAACCGGGTGCCCAGGCCCGCGGCGGGCACGAGGGCCTTCGTCACAGCGTCGTCAATGGCGTTCATGGGGGCACACTAACGCCAGCCTAGGCGCCGCGAACGTCGACCGCCGGTGTGGCGAAGTCCCACCGGTCACGACCCCTCCGTTTGGAGGCGAACAGCGCCTCGTCGGCGCGCCGCAGCAGCGTCGTCGCGTGCGCTCCGTCGGTGGGGTGCACCGCGGCACCGATGGAGACGGTCAGGCGGACGGGCTCCTCGTCGCTACGGCCGAACGCCTGCTTGCGCACCGCGTAGCAGAGCCGCTCGGCGACGTGGACCGCCCCCTCCTGGGTGGTCTCGGGAAGGATGAGCACGAACTCCTCGCCGCCGTAGCGCGCGAGCGTGTCGACCTGCCGGGTCTCGAGTGCGACACGCTGGGCGAACTCCCGCAGCACCGCGCTGCCCCGCTGGTGGCCGAACAGCTCGTTAAACCGCTTGAAGTGGTAGAGGTAGAGCATCAGCACGGTCTGCGGCCGGGCGAACCGGGTGGCGCGCTCGAGCTCGCGGTAGAGGGCGCGTTGCAGGTAGCGGT
>JBOHCZ010000216.1:0-7761 GCA_050699195.1 Streptomycetales bacterium | reverse complement strand
CAACCGCAACAAAAAACCCCCCTACATTGCAACACTCAACAACACAAAGAAAAACATCAACTGAAACATGCCCGTCCCAACCTAAAGTTAATCACATTGGCCCTGTCCCGGTAGGGTCAGGGCGGCCCGCCACTCCACCCGGGGACCCACATGTCCATGCCTCGAATTCACTGGGAGGACCTTCCCTCTGCTACCCGCGTCGCCGTGGAAAGGCGCACGGGTCAAGTCCTGAGGGCGACCACGGCGTCCGCCGGAGGAAACTCGGCAATCGCCGCCACCCTCCATACCGCTGATACGACACTGTTCGTCAAGGGTGTGCCCACCGACCACCCGCAGGCGCGTACCCAACAGCGCGAGGCAGGCATTAACCCGCACCTGCCCCTCGCCTGCGCGCGGCTGCTGTGGCATCTTCAGGCCGAAGGCTGGGACCTGCTCGGGTATGAGCACATCGGGGGACGACACGCGGATTACACACCCGGCTCGCCTGACCTGCCGCTTGTCGCCCACGCCGTGGCCGAACTCCAGCACATACGTTGCCCCGCCACCCCCCTCAAAAGGGCCGAGCAGCGATGGGCCGCCCACGCCGGAGCGTCTGCCATGCCCCAGCTCGCCGGCGACATTCTGCTGCACAGCGACCTCGCGCCGCACAACATCCTGATCACGCGCCAAGCGCACATCATCGACTGGGCATGGCCGACCCGGGGCGCAGCGTGGATCGACCCAGCCGTGCTCATCCTGAGACTGATGGAGGCCGGCCACACTGCTCCGGCCGCCGACGCCTGGGCCCAACAGTTCCCCTCGTGGGCGAGGGCACCCCACGCCGCCGTATCGACGTTCTCCCGGGCTAACGCCCGAGTGTGGGACGAGATCGCTCGAAACGATCCTCAGGGGTGGAAGAAGAACATAGCGCGCCACGCGCACGACTGGCTGACCTACTGGTTGGCCCGACCCTAGTCGCCCCCTCGCAGAGACGTCGCTCCGGCACACCCCGATCGGCGTGTTCCGCTCGGTCCGCCGGCCCGGCTACGACGAGGCCATGACCCGCCAGGTAGAGCAGGCCGTCCAGACCAGGGGAAGGGGACCTCACCGCCCTGCTGCACGGCACCGACACCTGGGTCATCGTCTAGATGATCGCGCCTACTCGCCCTCACCGCCGCCATCTTGCGGTCCCCCGCGGTGCCTGCGACGGGCCGCTTGGCACATCACGTTCGTGGCCCTGGGTGGGCGCTGTCGGGGCGTTTGTCTCTTACTGTGGGAGGTCAATCCTGCGGGAGGGACGAGGCGATGGACGAGGTGACGATCGGCGCCCGGCTGCGGGTGTTGCGCAACTGGCGGGGCATGTCGTTGACGGCGGTCGCTGGTCAGGCGGGATTGAGCACGTCGTTTTTGTCGATGGTCGAGCGTGGGCAGCGGGCCTTGGATCGCAGGTCCCACATCGGCGCTGTCGCCGCCGCGTTGAAGGTATCCGAGGCGGAACTGGTGGGAGGACCGCACCTGTCCGCGGATCCTGTGCAATCGCAGCCACACGCGGGTATCCCGGCCCTTGGGGTGGCGCTGGAAACCAACGTTCTCGGCGAACCGCTGTGCGAGCGGGCCCGCCCGCTAGCTGAGCTGGTCACGGAGATGACTGACCAGATCGAACCGTTGCGCAGAGCCTATGACTACATCGGAATGGGGGAGAGGCTGCCTGCGGTAATCGATGAGCTCCACGTGCACGTCGCCGACCCGGCCGACGAGGCCGCTCAACGGCTCGCCCTGGAGACCTTGGTCGAGGCCGCGTTTTACGCGAACATCCTGGCGAAGGGTCTCGGCTACCTGGACTTGGCCCATGTCGCGGCCAGGATGGCTACGGAGACAGCCGCCACCCTTGGTGATCCCGTCCAGACGGGCAAGGCGGCCTTCATGCGGGTGCTCACCGTGCCGAAGGCGGGATCGTGGGAGCGTGCTCTGACGATGGCCGAGCGGGCGGCTGGGGCGCTTGAGCCCCATGCCAGGAGCCCTGTGGGGATCCAGGTTCTCGGGATGTTGACCCTGTCGGCCTCGCTTGCCGCCGCCTCGATCAATAGGGGACAGACAGCGTCGGAATGGCTAGGTGAAGCCGGCCAGCTCGCTGGCCGGCTTCCCGATGACCCGGAGAACAACTGGTCGTTCTTCTCGGCAACCAACGTGGGCGTCTGGCGGGTCACGGTCGGTGTCGAGCACGGTGAGGCTGGTGGCGCCGTACTGGAGAGATCCCGGACGGTCGATGAGCACAAGATCAGTAGCGTGGCGGGTCGCCGTGCTTCGTTCCTGGCCGATGTGGGGCGTGGTCTGGCGCGGGAGAGGAGCACCCGCGCGCAGGCCGTAGCGTGGCTGCGCCGCGCAGAAAACGCAGCCCCCCAGCACATCCGCAACTCCCCGGCTGTGCGGGAAACAGTGGCGGTCCTGCTTACGCAGTCCATCGCGGCAGCGGGTGGTCGAGAGCTGCGTGGCATGGCCTCGCGGATGCGTGTCCTGCACTGAAGCCTAGAGTGTTTCACGCGGGGGTGAAAAACGTGACGTAGCTCTCTGCCTACCATCTGTGCTCGTGAGGGGACAGCGGCCGCAGATCAGGGACGCGAAGGAGAGTGGGTTCGTGGGTAAGGACACGTCGAAGCAGAACGGCACCACCGGGCCGAAGCACGGCGGGAAGGTGACGCCACCAAGGACAGCAAGGAGGACGGGCAAAGCAAATGAGTGCTCCAGTTCCTGTGGGGGCGCGGGCCGCGCAGCAGGAGTTGGCCCGCGTCCTGCTGGCTTGCGGGGCCCTCGACCCTGAGTGGGAGGCCGCCTATTGGGCGGCGCCGCGTCACCTGTTCCTTCCCGAGGTGATGTGGGTGCGGCAGGACGATGACACCTACGTCACCTATGATCGCAACGCCGATCCCGGGCAGTGGTGGGAGCAGGCTTATCGGAATACGCCGATCGTCACCCAGTTCGACGACGGCCTGCTTACCGGCTGCGAGCCCGGTGAGCGGCCAACGTCTTCCTCGTCGATGCCGTTGATGGTGTTCGAGATGCTCAAACACTTGGATGTCGCCGCTGGGCAGCGGGTGTTGGAGATCGGTACGGGTACCGGCTGGAACGCCGCTCTGCTCGCCGCCCGTGTCGGTGACCACCGGGTGGTGAGTGTCGAGGTGGATCAGGGTCTGCACGCCGAGGCATGCAGGGCGCTGCGGGCCGCGGGCCGGGCCATCACCGCCGTGGTGGCCGACGGAGCCGGCGGGTGGCCGGCGGGAGCCCCCTACGACCGGATCCTGGCCACATGCTCGGTGACGAGCATCCCGTCCGCATGGATCGACCAATGCTGGCCCGGAGGCATGGTCCTGGTCCCGTGGGTTCCGCTGTATGGCGGGGAAGGTCTGGCCAGACTCACCGTCACCGGGTCGGGCAGCGCGTCGGGACCGTTCGTGGGTTCCTCTGCGTTCATGCCGCTGCGCGCCCACCGTTTCAGCCGCATCCCACACGGGCGCTACCTGCCGCAAGAGTGGCCGGGCGACGCAGATGCCTCAGTGACCGATCTCGCGCCCACGCAGGTGGTCGACGACTGGATCACCGAGTTCGCGATCGGCGTCCAACTCCCCGACGTGTACTGGATCAAAGACCCCTACGACGACGGCACGCACACCCTGTGGCTCTATGACCAGGCCGTCACCTCCTGGGCCTCGGCCGACTACGAGCCCGACCGCAACACGTACCAGGTGTACCAATCCGGGCCACGCCGACTGTGGAACGACGTGCACTCGGCCTGGCAGTGGTGGCAGGATCACGGACAACCCGGTTTCGACCGGTTCGGCCTCACCGTCACCCCCCACGCACACCAGGTTTGGCTCGACAACCCAGGCCAGGTACTCGCCGCTCCCAGTTCAAGCAGGCCACGGAAAGGAACGCGGCACCGGCGTGGCTCGCCGACGCCGCACGCCGCGCTTGAGGGGTGAACGTTGCCCATCGCGTCTGCGACCGACCAGTTCGCCCGGCGACGCGTTGCTCCTGACACTGATGGAAGGTCTGGTCGCTGAAGGCGGGGACCAACACGGCGCCCGGGCCGAAGACATCGGCCCGGAGTTCAACCGGAGCGGGTGACGACGACATCGCAGAGGCGTTCGAGAGCGCGTTTCGCGGGGATGTCGGCGAGCGGGCCCAGGACCTCGCGGGCCTCCCTGGCGTAGCGCATCAGGTCGTCTCTGGCCCGCTCCATCGCGGGGTGCGCGCGCAGCAGTGACAGCGCCTCGGAGTGCAGCACGTCGTCGGTGAGGTCGTGGTCGAGGAGCTCGAGGAGGCGGGCGTCGGCCGGGTCGGTCGACCTGCGCGCGTGCAGCACGGGCAGCGTGCGGATGCCCTCGCGGAGGTCGGTGCCCGGGGCCTTCCCCGACTCGGCCGTCTCGCTCGCCACGTCCAGCAGGTCGTCGGAGAGCTGGAACGCCACGCCGAACCGCTCCCCGAACCGGGTCAGGATGTCGACGGCCTGCTCGCCCGCACCCGAGAGCATGGCGCCGAAGCGTCCGGAGGTGGCGATCAGCGAACCGGTCTTGTCACGCATCACCGAGAGGTAGTGCTCGACGCTGTTCGCCCCCGACGGGGGCTCGACGGATTCCCGGATCTGGCCGGTGACCAGCCGCTCGAACGTCCGAGCCTGGATCCGTACGGCCTGCGGGCCGAGGTCGGCGAGGATGTCGGAGGCCTTGGCGAACAGGAAGTCCCCGGTCAGGATGGCGACCGTGTTGTCCCAGCGGGAGTTCGCGCTCTCCTTGCCGCGGCGCAGCATCGCCTCGTCCATCACATCGTCGTGGTAGAGCGTCGCGAGGTGCGTGAGCTCCACCACCACGGCGGCGGGCACCACGCCGGGCGCGTGCGGGTCGCCGAACTGGGCGGCGAGCAGCACGAGCAGCGGCCGGAACCGCTTGCCGCCCGCCTCGACCAGGTGACGCGACGTCTCGGTGACGAAGGTGTAGTCGCTCTTGATGGCGTCCCGGAGCTGCTGCTCCACCTCCGCGAGGCCGGCTCGGATGTCGGCCTCGAGGGCTTCGTCCCCCCAGGTGAGGCCGAACGGCCCTACGGCGGTCACGACGCGGAACTCCTGCTCAGCGGCTCAACGCGGGTCAGAACTAACATCGCGGTCAGCGTACGAACACGGCGGCCTGCTCGGCGAGACGCAAGACCGGCTCCGGATGGACGCCAAGCACCACGGTAACGGCTACCCCCATTGCGATGGCGGTGGTGGTGAGCACGCTCGGCACGACGACCGTCGGGCCCTCGTGGGCGGGCGCCGAGAAGAACATCAACACGATCACCCGGACGTAGAAGAACGCCGCGATCGCGCTGCTGATGACCCCGACGATCACCAGCGGCACGGCACCGCCCTCGATGGCCGCCCGGAAGACCGCGAACTTGCCGGTGAAACCGCTGGTCAGCGGGATCCCGGCGAACGTCAGCAGGAAGAACGCGAACACCCCGGCCACCAGCGGCGACCGCCGCCCGAGGCCGGCCCAGCGGGAGAGGTGGGTCGCCTCACCGCCGGTGTCCCGTACGAGCGTCACGACGGCGAACGCGCCGAGCGTGGCGAAGGCGTACGCGGCCAGGTAGAACAGTGTCGACGACAGCCCCAGGCTGCTCGCGGCGACGAAGCCGGTCAGCACGAAGCCCGCGTGCGCGATGGAGGAGTACGCGAGCATCCGCTTGATGTCTGTCTGGGTGATCGCGATCACGGCGCCGACCATCATCGTGAGGATCGCGACCGCCCACATCACCGGTCGCCAGTCCCACTGCATGCCGCCCAGACCGACGTAGAAGACTCGCAGCAGCGCGCCGAAAGCCGCGACCTTGGTGACCGCCGCCATGAACGCGGTGATCGGCGTCGGCGCTCCCTCGTACACGTCTGGCGTCCAGGAGTGGAACGGCGCGGCGCTCACCTTGAACAGCAGGCCGACCCCGAGCAGCGCCATGCCGATCAGCAGCAGCACGTCGTCGCCGGTGTGCGCGGCGGTCGCGTCGGCGATCCTCGCGAGGCTGACCGTCCCCGCGTAGCCGTAGAGGAGCGCGACGCCGTAGAGGAAGAACGCCGAGGAGAAGGCGCCGAGCAGGAAGTACTTCAGCGCCGCCTCCTGGGAGAGCAGCCGCCTGCGGCGGGCCAGCCCGCACAGCAGGTAGAGCGGCAGCGAGAGCACCTCGAGTGCGACGAACATCGTCAGCAGGTCGTTGGACGCGGGGAAGAGCAGCAGCCCGCCGATCGCGAACATGATCAGCGGGAAAACCTCGGTCTGGCTGATGCCCGAGGTCGCCGCCGCGCGCTCCTGCTCGCTGCCTGGCAGGGCGGCCGCCTGCGCGGCGAAGGCGTCGCCGCCCGCGTGCAGCCCACGCTCGGCGATGAGCAGCACCGCGAGGAACGACACGGCCAGCACGACCCCCTGCAGGAAAAGCGTCGGCCCGTCCGTCGCGATCGCGCCCTCGGCGTCGACGCTGTGGGTGCCCGCGAGGCGCACCACCATGGCGAACGCCGCGGCAAGGCCGAGCAGGGCGAGCGGCAGGTGCACGTGGTAGCGCAGCTTCCGGGGCAGGAAGGCCTCGACGAGCACCCCGACGATCGCCACACAGAACACCACGAGCATCGGCGCGACCTGCACGTAGTCGATCTGCGGCGCCTGGAAGCCGGCGGCGAGCGTCGCGCTCACTTGTGGGTCCCTTCGGATGCTCCGGCCGAGACCGGGACGGTCGAGGCCGGATCCTGCTGCTCGACGGACTTCAAGGTGCGGTCCACGGCCGGGTTGATGACGTCCAGGGCGGGCTTGGGATAGACCCCGAGAGCCACGATGAGCGCGATCAGGGGTGCGACCGCCCACAGCTCGCGCGGCCGCAGGTCACGCAGCCCCTCGTTGCCCTTCTTGACCGGTCCCGTCATCATCCGCTGGTACATCCACAGGATGTACATGGCGGCCAGGATGATGCCGAGCGTGCCGAGAACCGCGGCGACCTGGTAACGCGTGAAGGTGCCGACGAGCACCAGGAACTCGCTGACGAAGCTGGAAAGGCCCGGCATCGCGAGCGAGGACAGGCCCGCGACCAGGAACGTGCCGGCGAGCACCGGGGCGACCTTCTGGACGCCGCCGTAGTCGGCGATCAGCCGCGACCCGCGCTGGCTGATGAGGAAGCCTGCGATGAGGAAGAGGGCGGCGGTGGTGACGCCGTGGTTGAACATGTACAGCGTCGCGCCCGCCTGGCCCTGGGTCGTCATCGCGAACACCCCGAGCGTGATGAGGCCGAAGTGTGAGACCGAGGTGTAGGCGATGAGCCGCTTGATGTCGGTCTGCCCGATCGCCAGCAACGCGCCGTAGAGGATGCTGATGACGCTGAGGGTGATGATGAGCGGCGTGAAGTACCGCGAGGCGTCGGGGAACAGCGGGAGGCAAAGCCGCAGCATCCCGAACGTGCCGACCTTGTCCAGCACCCCGACGAGCAGCACCGCCGTGCCGGGGGTCGCCTCGGTCGCCGCGTCGGGCAGCCAGGTGTGGAACGGCCACAGCGGCGCCTTGATCGCGAACGCCGCGAAGAAGCCGAGGAAGAGCGCCTTCGCGATGGCCGGGTCGATGTCGAGCTGGGTCGTGAGGGTCGCCAGGTCGAACGTGCCCCGGCCGAGCTGGCCCGTGGACACCACGAAGAGGCCGATCACGGCGGCGAGCATGAGCAGCCCGCCGAGCAGGCTGTAGAGCAGGAACTTCACCGCGGCGTAGGACCGCTGGGCGCCGCCGT
>JBOHCZ010000215.1:0-2988 GCA_050699195.1 Streptomycetales bacterium | reverse complement strand
GGCCTGGAACACCACCTGCGCTGGCACCTGTGGCGACGACACCACCAAGCCCGCGCCCGCTGGTTCCACCAACGAACCCGCCTGGCCCTCCGATGACCAGATCACGATCTCGGACTGCCGTACTAGGTCGGTGTCTGCGTATCGGCTTGAGTGCCCGCATCCGACGTAGATCACTCGCCGTCTGCTGTCTGGGCGGCTCTGGGCGGCTCTGGGCGGCGCGGCAGGGGGCCGCGCCCGGCGGAGACGCGGGCGCCCCTACACTCAGCCAGACTCCGTGCCCCAGAGCCGGGGAAGATGCGTCCGTGCTCCAACCCTTACCGTGAGGTCTGACGGCATGCACGTCTCGTTCGCCACCGAACCTTCCGGAGTCCATCGCGCCAACGAGGACTTCGTCGCCGCCACCCCGAACGCCGCTGTGCTCCTCGACGGTGCGGGCAGCGGCTCCGAGAGCGGGTGCGTCCACGGGGTGCCGTGGTTCGTGCGCCGGCTCGGCGCCTCCCTGCTGGTCCAGCTGACCCACGACGAGGAGGCGTCAGTTGCCGAGAGCCTGGCCGCGGCGATCTACGACACGCGCCGGGCCCACGCCATCACGTGCGACCTGGATCATCCGGGGAGCCCGTCAGCCACGGTGGTCGTGATCCGGAGCCGTGGCAGCGCCCTCGACTACCTGGTGCTCGCCGACTCCGTGCTGGTACTCGACCTTCCCACCGGTCCGTACGCGCTCACCGATGACCGCCAGCGACAGCTCGCGCAGCACGTGTACGGCGATGCCGGGGCCCTGCAGGGTGGCGCCGGGCACGGTACGGCCGGGCAGGAGCACCTCGAGAGCAACCTCCTGCCCTACCGCAACCGCCCGGGCGGCTTCTGGGTGGCGGCGAGCGACCCGGCCGCCGCGGGCCAGGCCGTCATGGGGACGGTCGGCCGGGCGGAGGTCAAGACCGCCGCCCTGCTCAGCGATGGCGTGAGTCGCCTTGTCGACAGCTTCGGGCTGGCCGGCTGGCCGGACGCCCTCGCGACACTCGCCTCCGCGGGGCCCGACGACCTGGTCCGGCGGGTCCGCGCGGCGGAGGTGGAGGACCGGGACGGCTACCGCTGGCCGCGCGCCGAGATCCATGACGACGCGACCGTTGCACACTGCACCGACCTCGACCAGTAGCCACGCGGGTTCCCCCCGGCGACCGGGGCGCGAGCCGCTGCGGCCAGGCGGGCGGATGGTCAGGCGACGAGCAGCGCCAGCGGTACGCCGAACAGGGCCACGCAGAACGCCAGCAGCCGGGTGCGCGATGCCAGCAGCGCAGTGACCGCGGTGAGGCAGACGCGCTGGAGCAGTGGGTAGGCGGCGATCAGCAGCAGGAGTGTCCACGCCGCGACGGTGACCGCGATCGTAGTGACGATCTGGATCGCCTGCGGGTTGCCGAGGAGGGCCGCCGCGACGAGCGTGTCGGCGAGCGTGGTGATGTTGGCCCCCGCGACGTAGGGGATGGTGTCCTTGAGCCGCAGGTGCCGCTGGCCGACCAGGGGCACCAGGACGGTCAGCGCCACCGAGACCGAAAGTGTCAGGAGGCACACGAAGCAGCCCAGCCAGAACATCGGCCAGGTGCGGCGGTACCACGCATCGGGGTGCCGGGCGAGGTTGTCGCCGCGAATCTGCGGCATCCCCTTGTCGAAGAGCCGGAACCCGAGCAGGAGCACGCCGACGCCCAGGGGGAACAGCAAGGGACCAGGAAGCACCGTGCTCGCCAGGGTGACCGCCCAGCCGAGCAGGGCGTCGGTGAGGGAGGGCACGGCACCCGAGGCGTCTACGTGGAGGTTCCCGAGCATGCCCGTGCTGGCGAGCAGGAGGCCGAGCAGCGCGCCGGGCACGTAGACGACCGAGGTCATCACCAGCGCGAGCACGCCGATCGACAGCGGCGGCCGCCGGCTGCCGCTGTTGTTCTTACCGAGGGCATAGATCGCGCCGGCAATCAGGACCACGAAGGCGGCGCCCAGCCGCGACCCGGTGACCATCGTGAACGTCTGGAGCCAGTCGATCGCGCCCCCGTCGAAGAGCGCCAGGGCGGAGGCAGCGACGGGCGAGCCTGACAGGAGCAGGCAGGCACCGAACCACCCGAGGCCGAGAGTGCTCCAGGCGTTGTCGGTGAGCCACGAGCCGGCCAGCGAGGGCACCAGCGCGGCCGCCCCGGTCTTCATCAGACCCAGCGCCGCGATGAACAGCGCGAGCCCGCCGAGCACAAAGGCCGCCTGCCTGGCGACCTGCTTGTGCCTGACAACGCCCGACGGTTGCGACGTCGCGACGTCTGAACCCGGAGTGCGCATTGCACCAGGAGAGCACTTCTCCACCAAGTCAGTCAAGTTCATCCGTTTGGTAGAAAAGTTTGCTGATGTTATTGGTTCATGTGGCGAATTCATTAACGCCTGGCGCCTGGCCTCTAGCGCCTGGCGCGTGACCTAGCCTCGTCGGCGCTCCTCGTCGGCGCTGTCGGCGAGCGCCTCGTCGGGGCTGGCCCCACCGGCGTCGGATGACGTGCGGGTCGCCCCGTACCGCTCGGTGCCGGGCTCGTCGCCGATGCTCGCGGGCGTCGGCTGGTACACGTTCTCGCTGGACTCGGTGAGGATCCACTCCGGCTGGCTCTTCCGCTTCCAGACCGCCCACCCTGCCGCCGCGCTCCCGGCGAAGCCGAGCAGCAGCAGCAGCCGCCTGATGCGCCGGCCCTTGCGCGACCTGCGGGTCTCCACGGTCAGCTCACCCCTGAGGGCGGCGAGCGCCGCCGCCCCACGGGCCAGTGCCTCTTCGCGCGTGGGCTCGCTCCTGGTCCACGCCGCCTCGACGGCCTCGGAGACGGCCTCGGCGACCCGGGGCACGACATCCTCCCGGACCCGGTCCGCAGCCGCCCCGACAGCCGGGCCGACAGCCTCCCGGGTGGCCTCGAACTGCGGTTCGAGGCGCTTCCTGGTGTGCTCGATCTGGGGCCCCAGCACCTTGCCTGC
>JBOHCZ010000214.1:0-17744 GCA_050699195.1 Streptomycetales bacterium | reverse complement strand
CGCCCGTTCGCCCTGCCCGTAGGTCTTGCTGAGCTCGGTGACTTCCAGCATTGCGCGGCCTCTCAACTCTAGGGTCCTGCCAGCTCGCTCGCCCGGGCGCCCTGGTGCCAGCGCAGCGCCCGGCGCTCGATGGCCGTGAATCCGGCGTTGAGCACGTACCCGAGCAGGCCGAGCAGCAGGATCCCCGACCACATCTCGGGGATATCGAAGGAACGCTGCGACTGCAGTACGAAGTAGCCGAGCCCGTTCGTGCTCGCGACCATCTCGCTGATCACCATGAGGATCAGCGCCAGCGACAGGCTGGTACGCATGCCAGCGAACACCTGCGGCAGCGTGGCCGGAAGCACCACCCGCCGCAGCCGGTCGAGGCCGCGGACCCCGTACGCGCGTGCCGTCTCGACCAGGGTCGGGTCGATCCCGGAGACGCCGTCGATGGTGTTGAGCAGGACGGGGAAGACACAGACCACCGCGATGATGAACACCTTCATCGCGTCGCCGACGCCGAGCACCAGCAGCCCGAACGGCAGCAGGGCCGGTGGGGGGATCGCGCGCAGGAACTCCACGATGGGTTCCACGACGCGCCGCGCCGGCCGGGACAGCCCGAGGACGAACCCGAGCACGACAGCCACCACCACCGCGACCAGGAAGCCGGCGAACATCCGTGCGAGGCTCGGTGCCACGTCGCTGCCCACCCGCTCGAAGAGCCACGTGTCGGCGAACGTGGTGAGGATCTCCGGCAGCGGCGGGAAGTAGAAGTTGCCCGCCCGCGTCGACCAGAACCACCATGCGGCGACGACGGCCGCGGGCACCGCGACCTCGAGCAGCACCGCGAGCGTTCGCCGTGTCATGTCGGCCCTCTCCTGTCGGCTCCCCCGTCTGGGTTCCTCATCTGGGCACCGTCCGCTGCGAGGGGTGCCAGAACAGTACGCGCCGTTCCATCCGGCTGAAGAGGATGTTCAGGCCCCAGCCGAGCAGGCCGGTCGCGATGGTGAGCGCGTACATCAGCGTGGTCGCCCCGCCGGACTGCGCCGCGCTGATCGACTCCCCGAGGCCGGGGGAGCCGATCACCAGCTCGGCGGTGACCGCAAGGATCAAAGCGACCGAGGAGGACAGCCGCAGGCCCGTGGCGATGTAGGGCACGGCGCTTGGGAGGCTCACCCGCCGCAGGCGCTGCCACCGGTTGAGCCCGAACGCCCGGGCGGTGTCGATCGCGACGGGGTCGACGTCCTGGACGCCGTAGAGCGTCTGGATCAGCAGCGGCCAGAAGGACGCGAACACCACGAGGAACACCTTGCTCTGCAGCCCGGTGCCGTAGATCAGGATCGCGAGTGGGATCAAGGCCACCGACGGTATGGGCCGCAGGAACTCGATGAGGGCCCGTACGGAGCGGTAGAGCAGGCGGCTGGACCCGATCGCGATACCGGCGGGGACGGCGAGGGCCACGGCAAGCCCGAGCCCGATGGCCCACCCCCGCATCGTCTGCACGATGTCCGTCCAGAAGCCGCCCTGGCCGAGCTGGGCGCCCAGCTCGGCCAGCATCTCCGACACCGGCGGGAAGTAGCTGCTGGGCAGCACCTCGGACCGGGAGAGCAGCTCGAACACCCCCATGACGCCGAGCACGCCGACCCAGGTCAACGACCATGTGCGTAGCCGGTGGCTCATCCTGCGGCACCCTGCCAGATCAGCTCGTCGAGGCCGGGCTGCTCCTCGATGAGACCGTACTTGCGGGACAGGTCGCTCAGGTCCTGGATGGACGGCCGGTTCAGGTCGGAGCTCCACTGCGGCAGCGTCACCTCCGTCGCGAGGTCCTGGGGCAGCTCGGTGTAGGTGGGCAGGATCGCGCGGACCTCGTCGGGATGCCCCGCCGCGTATTCGAGTGACCTGTTCATCGCCCGGGCGAAGCGTTTGACCACGTCCTCGTTGCCCGCCAGGTACTCATCGGTCGTGAAGTAGGTGGCGACGGTGAGGCGCGGCGCGGTCTCGTGGAAGTTGGCGACGATGGGCCGCGCGCCGTCCTTGGCCGCGAGCGTCCCGAACGGTTCGACGACCCAGATGGCGTCCACCCGCTTCTGCTGCAGCAGGGACGGGGCCTCGGGGAAGGGGGCCTCGACGAATCGCAGCTGCGCCACGTCGACGCCGCGCTTGTCCAGGGCGGCCTTGATGGTCACGTCCCCGATGTTCTGCAAGGTGTTGACCGCGATGCGCTTGCCCTCGAGGTCTTCGGGGGAGCGGATGGCGCTGTCCCCGCGGGCGTAGACGTGTGAGTAGGCGCCCGACGGATCGCTGGACTCCTGCACCCCTTGCGTGATGATCCGCAGCGGCAGCCCTTCGCTGCGGGCGATGAGCAGGGACACCGTGTTCGAGAAGCCGATCTGGAACTCGCCGCTCTGCACGGACGGCACGATGGCGGCGCCTCCGGCCGCGAACTGCGGCTTGAGCGTGATCTTCTCTTCTTTGAAGAAGCCCTTCTCCATGCCCAGAAACAGCGGGGCAACGTCGACGATCGGGATGACGCCGATCTTGAGGACCACCGGCTCGCCGGCCGGCGCCTGTTCCCTGGTGCCGGACCCGCCGCAGGCGGACAGCGCGAGCACGCTGCTGAGCGCGGCAGCGAGCGCCGCCCGCGGCACGAGCGCCGTGCGCCATGGGATAGGTCTGCCAGATCTCATGAGGCTCCTCTTCCGGGTGGTGGTCGCACGTGAGCGGCAGTGACGACCGGACAGCCTGCCCGCACGTGCCTAGTCGATCCAGGGCCCTCGCGTCCACCCATCGAGGCCGTAGTCGTCCATGCACTGCTGGACGAACCCGGTGAGCTCCTCGAGTTGCCCGCGGCGGCGCGCCCAGTTCAGCGCGTCCAGCCGGATCTGCTCGGTGTTGCCCGAGTAGTTTCGCTCGTAGAGCTCGTGGCGGGCGCCGAACTCGGTCCCGATCGCGTCCCACACGAGCTTGAACAGCTTGATCCGCTCCTCGGCCGACGAGTCCGAGCCGCGGTAGAAACGGTCGACGATGCGCCGCAGGTCGGGGTTCTTCAGGTCACGGTGGGTCGAGGGGGTGAGGATCGGCGCGCCGCCGAGGTGGGACTCGAACAACTCGTGCACCCGCGCCCAGGCCTGCGTGGCATACATCCGCAGCGCGGAGGCGTACTCCAGCTTGGGCAGCGCGGTGCCGTTCGCGCCGGGCTCGGGGTCCAGCGCCATGGCAGCGGTCAGCGCCCATACGGTGTGGCGCATATTGATGACCTCGCCGATGGCGGCCTGCACCCCGCGGAAGTCATCCGTGCCGTTCGCGTGGGCCGCCCGCGCGAACAGGCCGGACATCAGGTCGAGCTTGACGCCGAGCCGGACCCCGGACTGGAAGTTGTAGCGGTTGGCGAACCCCGACTGTGCGTAGAACGCCGTGGCCTTGCGCACGTCGCGGTAGACGAGCACGTCCTCCCAGGGGATGAACGCCTCGTCGAAGATCAGCACCGCGTCATTCTCGTCGAATCGGCGCGACAGCGGCTGGTCGAACGGGCTGTCGGTGTTCGTGGCGTAGGACCGCCGGCTCACCAGCTTGGCGCCCGGGTTGTCCATGGCGGCGAAGAACACCAGCGCGAAGTCCTCCGCCCGACCGGGCTCCAGCTGCGCGGCGCTGTTCTGGGCGACGAAGGTGGCATGGGTGAGCGCCGATCCGGTGGCGAGCATCTTCGCTCCGGAGACGATGATGCCGCCGTCGGCCTCCCGTTCGACGTGGACGAAGACGTCCGCCATCTCGTGCACCGGGCGCTTGCGGTCGATCGGAGGGTTCACGATCACGTGGTTGAGGAAGAGCCCGCGGCGCGCGTACTTCTCGTACCAGGCGCGGGCGTTCGCCTCGTAGGGCTCGTAGAACTCGGGGTTGGCGGCCAGGCCGGCCATGAACGAGGCCTTGTAGTCGGGGGTCCGCCCCATGAACCCGTAGCTCATCCGCGACCAGCAGGCGATCGCCTCGCGCGCCTCCATCAGCTCCGTGGCGCTGCGGCTGGGCTTGAAGAACTGGTGGGTACGGATGCCGAGGCCGTCGGTCGCCGTGAGGACGTCTCGCAGCTCGGGGTCGTGCAGCGCGTCGTAGAGGCGTGCGATCGAGCGGGCGGAGTTGCGGAACGCCGGGTGCTCGGTGACGTCGGGCACCAGCTCGCCGTCCAGGTACACCTGCCGGCGGTCCCGCAGGCTCTCGAGGTAGCGCTCGCCGGTGAGAAGCTCGCCGGTGAGAAGCTCGCCGGTCAGCTGCTCGGCCGCGGCCGTTCCGGTGTTCGTAGTTGCCATGTCTCCGCTCCGTTTCGGGCTCGTCGTGGGGGCTCCGGGCTCGGGCCATCATCAGATGGACCCGCCGGCGCGCTCGATGCCTGCGCGCTGAGTCCGCTTGGATCGTTCGCTGTGCGCCTTCACGACCTCGCGGGCGCCGTCGAGGTCAGCGTGTTCGTAGGCGGCCACCAGCCGCCGGTGCTCTTCGAGCAGCTCAGGCGAGGCCTCGACATCACCGGTGAGGGCCCGGGCCGTGATCTCGGGGATGTTCAGTCGCTCGTAGAGCCAACGCACCAGCGGGTTGCCCGCCATGCGGACCATGTGCTCGTGGAAGGCGCTGTTCGCCCGCGCGTAGGCCTTGGCGTCGGTGAATCGCCCCTCGCCGATGTGGGGGACGGTGGCCTCCATGAGCTCCCGGAGCCGCGCCAGCTCGCCCTCCGCTACGCGGCCCACCGTGAGCTCGAGCACGCCGAGCTCGATGACGAGCTTCGCGTCGAAGGTGGCGTCGGACGCGTCGGCGTCCAGCGGCGCGACGACATAGCCCTGCTCAGGGTCGCGTGCGAGCAGGTGCTCGAAGACCAGCCGGGCGATCGCGTGCTGCATCTCGCTGCCACTCGCGTCGAGCTCGTTCGCAAGTGCGATGGGGTCGAGCACCGAGCCGACGGCGACGTCCCTGTGCAGCACGCGGGAGCGCAGCCGCTCGTACACCCCCGTGTCGAGTACCTTCTCGAAGCGGCCGAACCCGCCCCGGAAGTAGGCGAGCGGCCTGCCCTCCACCGCCTCGGCGTGCACCACCTCGGCGAGGAAGACCCGGTGGCTGCCACCCGGGACCTCCTTGGTCACCCGGCATTCCAAGCGGGCCAGCGCGTCGTGGAGCAGCGGGGAGCCCAGCGGCCCCTCGGACACCGCGAGGTGCTCGAACTTGTCCCGGTGCGGGGCGGCGAACCTGTCGGCGACCAGCCCGTGGTCCTCCCCGAGGATGTTGACGCCGAAGTGTCCGGTCCTCGACACCACCTCCCGCGTGGGCGCCTGCGTGTTCAGGCAGGCGAGCACCATCGGCGGGTCGAGCGAAAGCGAGGTGACCGCGCTCGCCGTCATCCCGTACCGGTGGCCGCCGTCCGCCGTGGTGACGACGGTGACCCCGCTGGGGAAGTGCCCGATGACGTGACGGAACATCTCCCGGTCCACGATGCGCGCACCGGGGGGGTCGGGTAGGGCGGTCATGGTCACCTCCCCGTCGTGTCTGGCCTGGTCGCCTGCCGATGGCGGGGCGGCGTGCGGATGCTTGCGGGAACGATCGCGGACTTTGACTGTGGACCTGCGTACCCCCTCGTGACTCCCCTTTCCTTTCACTGGGTGGAAGACCGGCTGGCCTCGCCGGGGGGCGCGCCATCGCCCGGCCACCGGAGAGCGGCCAGCTCCCTGGAGAGCCCGTGTGCCGCCCGCAGCACCGCGGGGGCGAGCCGCTGGGTGTCGACCGGGAAGGAGCGCACCACGACGGAGAGTGCGGCGATGACCGGCCCTGCCCGGTCTCGTACCGGCGCCGCCAGTGACACCGAGCCCAGCGTCATCTCCTCGTAGCAGTACGCGAGACCGTTCCGCCGCACCTCCGCGAGCGCCTGCTGCAGCTTGCCAGGCATGACGATGGTGTACGGCGTGAAGCGCTCGAGCTGTCCCGCGAGCACCCTTTCCCGCAGCGCCGGACGGGCGTGCGCGAGCAGTACCTTTCCGACGCCGGTGGCGTGCAGGGGGAGCCGTCCTCCCACCCGGGAGATGATGGGTACCGCCTCCCGGCCGGAGATCTTCTCGACGTAGAGCGCCTCGTGGCCGTCGAGGACAGCGAGCTGTACGTTCTCGCGCGTCGCCTCGTAGAGGTCCTGCAGGTACGGCAGCGCGACGTCACGCAGGCTGCGCTGGCGCGGGGCGAGGGCCCCCACCTCCCAGAGCCGCAACCCGATCCGGTAGGTCCCGGCGTCGAGCCGCTCGAGGCCACCCCACCGCACCATCTCGCGTGCGAGACGGTGGGCGGTCGGCCCGGGAAGGCCGGTCAGCCGGGAGATCTCCGTGAGGGACAGCTCGCTGCGGGCGGGGGTGAACGCCCCCAGGATGGCGAACACCTTGCTGGTGACGGAACGGCCCGGCTCGCGGCTGTTCCCTGACATCCGCACTCCTGACCGGACGCTGGTGGGGTGGGACGCCGCCATCGGGAACGTCCTGAGCGAATCCTGCGGGTTCCACTGGACGAAAGTCCAGCCTGTCCGGCGCGTCGGCCGCTGTTGCGGGGTGGGTCGCCGGCTTCGCCCATCTAGCGCTGGCGCTGTGGCTCGTTCGGCCCCGCGGGCACCCGGCCGCAGCAAGGCGCCGTTCCTGGGCCGATGATCTCGCTGTTAGCCTCGCCGCCGTGACGGAGAGGCTCGTACGAAAGTTCCAGGCTGGCCTGCGGCCGCTGCTGCCACCCGACGAGCATCTCGTCGACGTCGCGAAGGCGCTGCCCATGAGCGGGCCCACGAGCCTCGGCGACGGGGCAGTCAGGCAAGCGGGGGCGAGCATCGCCCGCAGCTTTCCGCGTCCGCGGCTGCGGGGCAGCTCCTTGCTGATCGTGACGAATCGCCGGTTGTGCTTCGCCGTGCTCTCCCCCTCCCGGCAGGGCGCCCAGCTGCTGTGGGACATGCCGCGCGAGGCGGTGCGCGGCGTCGAGCCGCAACGCCGGTTCCGTGGCCTGCCGCGGTTCCGGCTGCATTTCAGCGACGGGTCCTGGGTGTCGCTGCTGACGCTGTGGTCGGGTACGGTCGATGCTCTGGTCGGGGTGCTCGGCGACGCCCGGTGATCGGCTTGGCGGGCCGATCAGCGTCCGCTGCGGCGCAGCAGCGCCTCGAGCGCGTCCGCGATCACCGGGGTCGCGGCGATGAAGACCGCAAGGCCCCCCGCGGTCGTCACGTCGAGGCAGCGCCCTCCCGCGGCGACCACGATGGCCTCCCCGGCAACGCGGTCCCACGGTTTGACGTCCACCGCGATGTGAGCGTCCGCCGCCCCCGTGGCGACGCTGACGAGGTCGGAGGACGCGCACCCGATCCGCCGGAAGTCGCGGATGTGGGGCATCAGGTCACCGACCAGCGCGAGGAAACGCTGGCGCAGGCGGGGCGGCTGGGGAAAGCCGATGCACACCAGTGCATCGGGCAGAGACTGCTCGCCCGACACCGCTGGGGTGCCGTTGCTGCCGTACGGCTCGTCGCCGTCGGCGGCCCACCAGTCGCCGTACGCGGGCCGCACGATCGCCCCGGCGACGACACGCCCCGCGCGCTCGACCCCTACGGCCACGCCGTGGTCGTGGCGGCCGTGCACATAGTTCATGGTCCCGTCGACCGGATCGACGAACCACCGCACACCCGATGTGCCGGGGTGCTCGCCGGACTCCTCGGCCACGATCGCGTCGTCGGGCCGGTGGGCGCGGATCATGTCGAGAATGGCCCGCTCCGCAGCGTGGTCGGCGGTCGTCACGAGGTCGCGCAGCGAGGTCTTCGTGCCGATCTCGAGGCCTGGCCCCCGGGAGACGCCCTCGATCGCGCGGACGCCCGCCTGGGCGGCCTCGAGGGCGAGCGCGCTGAAGGGCTGCACCCCGTCATTGTCCCAGGTTGCCTTCGCGGCGCCCGGCCCGCGGGGGCCGCCCTCGTTCACCAGTTGCGAAGCGAGTTCCGGAAGATCGCGGCGAGCTGCTCCGCAGTCGGCTCGCACGGCGCGATCGAGAGGAGGCGTTGCTGCGCGAGCGTGCCCTCGACGAGGTCGGCGATGTCGTCCTCGCCGAACCCGACCGCGGCGATGCCGTTCGGGATCCCGATATCGCGCATCAGCGCCACGACCGCAGCCGGGAGCCGCTCGCGGGGGTCCCCTCCCGGGTCGTGCGGGTCGAGGAGGCGGGCCGCCTGCAGGTGGCGCTGCGGATCGGCGTCGAAGGTGAAGCGGAAGGCCGCCGGGGCGGTCAGGGAGACGGACTGGCCGTGGGGGATCAGCGGCTCTGGCGCTCCGCCCTCCGTACCCGCCGCCGGGTAGCCGGCAGGGCGGTAGGACCTGACCCGCCCGGCGATCGGGTACGCGCAGGCGTGCGGGATGTGCACCCCGGCGTTGCCGAACCCCATGCCCGCGTAGGTCGCCGCCGCCAGCATGTCAGAGCGCGCCGCCAGGTCGTCTCCGCTGCGCACCGCCGTCCGCAGGGAGCGGGCGAGGATCCGCAGGGTGTGCTCGATCCAGATGTCGGAGATGGGGTTCGCGCCGCAGTAGGCCACCCGTTGCTCGGGGCGGCGCCTGGGGTAGGCGTCGTAGGGCCGCGCGGTCCAGGACTCTAGCGCGTGGCAGAGCACGTCCATCCCGCTTGCGGCCGTGACCTCGGGGGGCAGGGTGAGGGTGACGAGCGGGTCGATGACGGCGAGCGACGGCCGCAGGCGCGGATGGCTGATGCCGCTCTTCACCTTCATGCCGAGGATGTCGAGAACGCACACCGGGGTGCACTCGGCGCCTGTTCCAGCCGTGGTGGGGACGGCGACGAGCGGCTTGACCGGCCCGGGCGGCGCCTTGCCCCCGCCGACCGGCGCGTTGACGTAGTCCATGAGGTCGCCGCCGGGATGGCTGGTCATCAGGTTGACGGCCTTGGCGGTGTCGATGGCCGATCCTCCACCCACGGCGACGAAACCGTCCCAGCTCGAGCCCGCGGCGAAGGCGATCGCCTCGCGCAGGCTCGCGTCGGTGGGCTCGATGTGGACCTTGTCGAAGATCTCGACCGTGAGCCCGGCACCGCGAACGTGCTCCGCGATCCGGTGCGGTGTCCCGGTGTCGGCGACCCCGGGATCGGTCAGCAGCAGAACCCGGTGCACGCCGAGCTGCTCGAGGTCGTGGCCCAACTCGTCGGCGGCCCCGGGGCC
Organism: Streptomycetales bacterium; assembly: GCA_050699195.1. Taxonomy (GTDB): domain Bacteria; phylum Actinomycetota; class Actinomycetes; order JBOHCZ01; family JBOHCZ01; genus JBOHCZ01. Next base: position 8,569 of record JBOHCZ010000214.1, on the reverse strand, counting down.
GAACTTGATCGGGGGCGCACCCCATGTGAACACGGTCTCGCTGCTGGGCGGCGTCATCGCGGCTCCTCGCCGTCGGCTGCGGGTCGGTGTAGCGGACGGGAGCACCACGTAGCATGCCACACCCTGGTGGGCGGCCGGGGCCGCCTTCCGGCGTGGACCTTGACCCCGGGCCGTGGATCAGGGAGCCTCCTCGCAGGATGTTACTCGCTAGTCACCTGTAGGGGTCGTCCGATGTGGCGAGCAGAGTCGTTGTTAGGCCCCCCGCGGCGGGGGCGCCGGTCGACGGGGCGCCGGTGGAGGTGGGTCCGGCTCGCTGCTGTCATGCTGATGGGCACGGCGTCGGTGGTGCTGATGCCGGGCGGCGCCGCACACGCCCATGAGGAGAGACCGGCCAGTTTCCCCTCGGGGGACGGCGAGGTCCCGGCGTACCGCCCCTACCCCGCCCCTCGCCATCTCGTCGTATGTCGCCCGGACACCCCGCAGCGCATCGCCTCGTACACGGGGGAGCTGCGGGAGCGTAACGTGGCGCTGCTCGCGCAGTGCCGGTTCCACTCGATTCAAGACGCCGTCAACGCCGTCAACGCCGTCGGAACGGCGAAGTCCACGATCTATGTGATGCCCGGCGTGTACACCGAGGGCAAGTACGCCCGGCTCGAGCCGGCCGGTGAGTGCGCGAATCTCTCGCCGGCCAGTGACCCCGGGCCGGTGGGCACGTTGCCCGGCCTGCCACCGGCGGATGCTCAGCGGGGGGGACAGACGCCGGTCGCGATCTCCTACGCCGATCAGCGACGCTGCCCGCACAATCTCAACCTGATCGCCGTGCTGGGCGACCGTACGCCGGACAACGGCAGCATCGCCTGTGACAGCGCACTGTGCGGGCTGCAGATCGAGGGAACCGGCGCGCGCCCCTCCGACGTGCTGGTCGACAACCGGTTCGCGAAGCTCAACGCGATCCGCGCCGACCGGGCGGGTGGTCTGGTCCTGCGGAACTTCACCGTCCAGCGGGCGGAGTTCAACTCGGTGTACGTCATCGAGACGGACGGCCTCCGCGTCGAGCACATGGTCGCGAGAGCGAACGACGAGTACGGTTTCCTCGCGTTCGCGAGCGACCACGGCCTGTTCCAGCACAACGAGGCTTACTACAACGGAGACTCGGGCATCTACCCGGGCTCGGCCGCCGACATCAACGCGGACAACCCGGCACTCGAGGTGACGCGCTATGCCATTGAGATCCGGCGAAACCGGCTGCACCACAACGCCCTGGGCTACTCCGGCACCGCCGGAAACTCCGTCTTCCTCCACCACAACCTGATATGGGACAACGCGACCGGTGTCGCGACCGACAGCCTGTTCCCCAACCACCCCGGCCTGCCGCAGGACCACGCGCGCTTCAGCCACAACCGCATCTGGTCCAACAACGTCAACTACTACGAGCGCTATGTCGACACCGGGGTCTGTGCACGGCCGATCGAGCAGCGCGGGTACCTGCGAGGCGTGGTGTGCCCGGCCATCCCCCTACCGGTGGGGTCGGGCATCCTGATCGCGGGCGGCAACTTCAACTCGGTCGACCACAACATCATCTACGACAACTGGCGATTCGGCGCCATGCAGTTCTGGGTGCCTGCCCCGTTGCGCAACGACTTCGACCCTGCCCACCTCTACGACACGTCCAACCACAACCACTACGTCGGGAACTCGCTCGGGGTCTCGCCTGCCGGTGAGCAGCGGCCCAACGGGCTCGACTTCTGGTGGGACGACGAGGGCGAGGGCAACTGCTGGCAGGACAACGTCTCCTCGGTCTCCTCGGCCTCCTCGCACGGCGAGCCGACCCACAACGCCGTGGCGCCGACCGGGCTGCCGGGCTGTGCGGGCGGCGGGTCGCTGTTCACGCCGGGCGTTCCCGTCAAGGACGCGGGGTTCCTGACGTGCACCCAGTACAACAAGGAGGATCCGGTCATGCGGCATCCTCCCGGGTGCACGTGGCTCGACTCACCCGCCGCGCCGGGAGGTGAGCGGGCGTCCTCGCCGGGCGTTCCGGACATCCGTGCCCCGGCAGCCGGCTCCCACGGCTCCGGCGGGGCGGGGCTCATGGCCGGTGGCCTGTCGTTGCTGCTGGCGGCAGTTGTCGCGCGGCGTCGGGCGCAGCGCCGCCCGGCGCCGTGAAACCGGGGCTCCCAGCGGGGTTGGCGGTAGCCGGACTGGTCATGCTCACGGCCGGCGGGCTGGTGCTGAGCAGCGAGGCGGGGCCGACGGCCGCCGGGCCGGCCTGGGTACGCGGCGCGCAGACGAGCGGGACAGCCGAGATCAGCGGGCAACCGGTACGCGCGGTGCGCTACGTGGACCGTGGGCGGTTCGCTTACTCCTTCGTGCTGCGCAACGCGAGCCCGCTCGGTGTGACCGTCGCCGGGGTCGATGGCCCGCCGGCTGGCTCGCACCGGCTGGTGCGGCCGCAGGCTCTGACGAACGCGGCGGGTGAGCGTGCGTTCGCGCTGCACGGGGGAGGGGCCGCGAGGGTCCGCCTCACGGTGTTGATGACCGGCTGCGAGCACGTCGCACAGCGCGGCAGCAGCCTGTTGTCGGCTCTACGGGTGCGGATCCGGGTGCTGGGGATCCTGCCGCGCACCCGCACGGTGGAGCTACCTGAGCTGCTGCGCGTCGGCTCGCCGCGTGACAGTGCGTGTCCCCGCTCGACTCCGCACAGCCGCTCCCCGGGCTAACCTCGGCGCTCGCCGTTGCTCCGCTGGCACTCTGATGTTTCTCCTATCGGCATCAAGGGAATCATCTAGGATTGCACTGCTCGACGCTTTTCTGGCGAGCCATGGCGTCCCGCTGCAGCTAAGCGCCTTCACCGCGACCCGAGGAGACGGCGTCTGCTTCTCAGCGCGGCGACGCGGTGGGGGTCGAGAGCGTGATTGTGGAAAGTGTGGGCTTTCCCACAGATGCGCTCACGACGCGATCGGACTTGAGTCTGCCCGGGTGGAAGCTGTTAGGTTCGTGCCACATGACAGGCAAGCAGCCGTCTCATACGGAGAGTGAGAGACACCCCTCGCACGCGTGCGACCAGGGTGTCGAGGCCAAAGATGGTGACTCCCCGGCGGTGCTGCTCGGTCCACCTGACATCGGCGACGGCGCCACCCTGTGGCAGCTCGCCCGCGATTCCGCGAGCCTCGACCTCAACTCCCCCTACAGCTACCTGCTGTGGTGCCGGGACTTCGCGTCCACGTCCGTCGTCGCGCGGGTCGGCGGCGATGTCGCCGGGTTCGTGACCGGCTACCTCCGCCCGGAGGCCGACGACAGCTTCGTGGTGTGGCAGGTGGCCGTCGCCCCCTCGCGCCGCAATCTCGGGCTGGCCCGCCGCATGCTCCACCACCTCGCCGACCGTCTCCTGCCTGCGGGCGCACGCTTCCTCGAGGCCACGGTCACGCCCGGGAACGAGCCCTCGATGCGGCTCTTCTCGGCCTTCGCCCGTGACCGCGGGGCACACCTGGACCGTCGCGTTCTGTTCGGTGCTGAGCTGTTCCCGGAAGGTCACGACCCGGAGATCCTGCTGCGCATCGGCCCGATCGCCCTACCCGCCTCGCAGGCTGCCGCGAAGGCAGCGCCGTAGGTACGGTGCTCGTCGCTCGCAACTGCGTACGACGTGAAGGGTTGATTGGTATTGAATATTTCGATACTGTGCAAAACTAATGTAAAGAGTCCATGCGCCTGCGCTGACGTAGGCAGCCGTATGGGCCGGTGCGCAACGGCCCGGCCGGTTGGCGCGCTTGCGAGCCGTACCGCCGCGGTGCGGCTGCTCCGAGGGTCCCCCCGAGGAGCGTGCGCGGGCGTGGCCGGCAGGGACGCTGGCCGCCTCGGGGGCGGTTCACGGCCTGCTCGTGACCGTGCGTGCCGCGCCATCCCCGCCGTGCCCGCTCCACGCGGCGCGGCCGATAACCGTGACGGAGGAACGTGAATATCTTCGAGAGTCTCGAGTCTCAGGTTCGCAGCTACTGCCGGGGGTGGCCAGCGGTCTTCGACCGCGCTCAGGGCTGCCACCTCTACGACGAGTCGGGACGCTCCTATCTCGACTTTTTCGCGGGAGCGGGAGGGCTCAACTACGGGCACAACCATCCCGTGCTCAAACGCGCACTCATCGACTATCTCGAGGCCGACCGCATCACGCACAGCCTCGACATGTTCACCGTGGCCAAGCGGGATTTGCTGGAGCGGTTCCGCGAGGTGATCCTCGAGCCCCGCAACCTCGACTACAAGGTGCAGTTCCCCGGGCCGACCGGGACCAACGCGGTCGAGTCCGCGCTGAAGCTCGCGAGGAAGGTCACCGGGCGTCAGACCGTCATCAGCTTCACCAACGCCTTCCACGGCATGACGCTGGGCTCGCTCTCGGTGACGGGCAACTCGATGAAGCGCGGCGGTGCCGGGGTCCCGCTCGTGCATGGCACGCCGATGCCCTACGACCAGTACTTCGACGGCCAGACGCCCGACTTCCTGGTGCTCGAGCGGTTGCTCGCCGACAGCGGCAGCGGGCTCGACTATCCGGCGGCGGTGATCGTCGAGACCGTCCAGGGGGAGGGCGGCGTGAACGTCGCGAGCCCGGACTGGCTGCGTGGTCTCGCCAGCCTCTGTGAGCGCGAGGAGATGCTGCTGATCGTCGATGACGTGCAGGCCGGGTGTGGCCGGACGGGGCCGTTCTTCAGCTTCGAGGTCGCCGGGATCGAGCCCGACATCGTGTGCCTGTCCAAGTCGATCAGTGGCTACGGGCTCCCGCTCGCCCTGACGCTGTTCAAGCCCGAGTTCGACGTGTGGGAGCCGGGGGAGCACAACGGGACGTTCCGCGGCAACAATCCCGCGTTCGTGACCGCGACCACCGCCCTTGACTTCTGGCGGGACGACACCCTCGAGACGGAGACGCGTGCCAAGGGCCAGCAGGTGGAGAGCGCGCTGAACACCATCGCCGAGCGGCACTCCGACGCGGGTGCGGTCTCTCGCGGCCGCGGCCTGCTCTGGGGGCTGGCCTTCGACGATCAGGAGTCTGCCGGGAAGGTGTGCGCCGCGGCGTTCGAACGCGGCCTGCTCGTCGAGGAGTCGGGGCCGGAAGGCGAGGTCGTGAAGCTCATGCCGCCGCTCATCGTCACCTCAGAGGAGCTCGAGCAAGGCCTCGACATCCTCGCCGAGTCGGTGAAGGCCGTCTGCGGAGCCGGCTGATGGGAGCTCCGCGATACCGGATAGCGCGGGGGGACGCCGGGCGCAGCGCGGCCCGCAGAACGGAAGGAACTACCTGGTGATCGTTCGATCGCTGCATGACATCCAGGGGACAGCACGCGATGTCGCGGCACCGACCTGGCGCAGCCGGCGCCTGGTCCTGGCCCGGGAGCGGGTCGGGTTCTCGCTGCACGACACCGTGATATTCGCCGGCACCGAGACCGCGATGTGGTACGCCCATCACGTCGAGGCGGTGTACTGCATCGAGGGGCAGGGCGAGCTGGTCGACGACGAGAACGGGGACCGGTACGCCCTCGCGCCGGGAACCATGTATCTCCTGGACGGGCACGAGCACCACACCGTGCGCGCTGAGACCGACCTGCGCATGGTGTGCGTGTTCAACCCGCCGTGCACGGGGCGGGAAGTCCACGACGAGAACGGCGTCTATCCGCTGCTCGTCGAGGAGCCCGAGCCAACGTCCGACACCGGCGTCGCCGAGGAGGCATCGGCATGACCCTGGCCGCTGACAACAGGACCGTCGACCGTTACCCCACCCGGGTGTCCGGGGAGTTCGCCCTGCTCAGGCGCGAGGACCCGGTTGTGTTCGGAAGCCCGGAGGAGGGCCCCTGTGACGCGGACACGCTTGCGGGGTTCGACCAGAGCGGCTTCCTCGCAGTGGAGGAGCTGCTGACGGCCGTGGAGGTCGCGCAATGTAGCGACGAGCTCAAGAGCCTGGGCGACGGGCTCAAGTCCGACGGGCGCGTCATCGTCGAGCCCGGGTCCCAGGAGGTCCGTTCGGTCTTCGAGGTGCACAAGATCAGTGAGCGGTTCGCGGAGCTGGTGCGGGACCCGAGGGTCGTCGGCCGGGCCCGGCAGATACTCGGCAGCGACGTCTACGTCCATCAGAGCCGGGTGAACTTCAAGCCGGGCCTCGAGGGCAAGGAGTTCTACTGGCACTCCGACTTCGAGACCTGGCACGCCGAGGACGGGATGCCCACTCCGCGGGCGGTGAGCATCTCCATCGCGCTCACTGACAACCACCACGTCAACAGCCCACTGATGATCATGCCAGGCTCGCACCGCACCTTCGTCGCGTGCGTCGGCGAGACGCCCGACGACCACTACAAGGAGTCGCTGCGCCGCCAGGAGGTCGGCACCCCCGACCCGGTGAGCCTCGTGACACTCGGCCAGCAGTACGGGGTCGTGGACTTCCCCGGTAGGGCCGGCTCGGCGGTGATGTTCGACTCGAACTGCATGCACGGGTCGAACAGCAACATCACGCCCTTTGCCCGCTCGAACGTCTTCATCGTCTTCAACAGCGTGGAGAACACGTTGGTGGAGCCGTTCGCCGCGAGCCGGCGGCGTCCTGAGCACATCGCGAGCCGGGACTTCACCCCGGTGAGCTGAGGGGGCGCCGGATCCCGGCGCCGCCCAGCCCACCATCGGCTGTGCACAGTCCTGCGGCCGCATCGCGTAGGTTGGCCGCGTAGGTTGGCCGCGTGGGTTGGCCGCGTGGGTTGGCCAGCCAGGTTCACCTCCGGCTACGCCATGAGGGGAGGGTCGGTGGCATGATCACGATTCTTGGGTTCGACGGGTCTCCACTGCCCGAAGAAGCACGGGAGGCACTCGGGAACGCCACTCTCGTCGTCGGCGACCCGCGGCACGTGAAGGCGCTCCCCGTGCCGGACGGGACCGCGACGGTTGCGCTCGACGACCTGCCGAGCGCCTTCGCCGCCCTCGAGGGCCACGACGGGTGCGCCGTCGTCGTGGCGAGCGGTGACCCGGGGTTCTTCGGCCTCCTCCGGGCGGTGAGGCAGTGCGGGCTCCCCGTCGACGCGGTGCTGCCCGCGCGCTCCGCCGTGGCGGTCGCGTTCGGCCGTCTGGGGTTGTCCTGGGAGGACGCCGTCGTCATCCACGCCGGCCCCCGCGACCTGCGACGTACCGCCAACGTCTGCCGGGCCCACCACAAGGTCGCCGTCATCACAGGTCCCGGTGCCGGTCCGAGAGAGCTCGCCAGCGAGCTGCGGGGGATTGACCGCACGTTCGTCGTCGCCGAGCGGCTCGGCGAGCCCTGGGAGCGCATCCACCGCACGACACCCGCCGAGGCGGCCCAGCAGGACGGCTGGGAGGAGCCCAACGTCGTGCTCGTCTTCGACGGCACGAGGACCTCCGCAGGTTCCGGGTGGATCGCGGGCGCCACCCCCCGCCCGAAAAGCTGGGCGCTGCCCGAGGAGGCGTTCCTGCACTGGGACGCGACTACGTTCGAGGAGCGCGCCCTGGCCCTGGCCCGGCTCGGCCCACGGCTCGGAGACCTGGTGTGGGACGTGGGTGCGGGCAGCGGTTCCGTCGCCATCGAGTGCGCCCGGATGGGTGCGGCGGTCGTTGCGGTGGAGCGCGATGCCGACGCGTGCGACCGGATAGCGACGAACGCGGTCGGGCACGGTGTCTCCGTGCACGTCGTGCAGGGCGCTGCGCCCGCCGCCCTCTACGACCTCCCCCGGCCGGACGCCGTCTTCGTGGCAGGCGGCGGCCCGGACAGCGTCGAGGTCTGTGCGCAGCGCCGCCCCCGGGTCGTCGTCGTCTCGCTCGAGGCGATCGACCCGATGGCCGAGGTCCGGGGGGTGCTGCGGTCCGCCGGCTACCATGTCGACGGCGTGCTCCTGCAGTCCTCGCGGCTCTCGCCGCTGCCGGGCGGCACCCACCGCTTCGCCGTTGCCGGCCCCGCTTTCCTGGTGTGGGGCGAAAGGCGATGACCAGCGACCAGCGGATCCTCCGGCACGCTGGCCGGCTCGCCGAGACCGCGGCGGCGATCCGCCCGCTCGACTCCGGCGCCGCCGCGGCGGCACGCGACCGGCAGGACCAGATGACCAAACCCCGCGGCTCGCTCGGCGTGCTCGAGGATGTCTCGGCGCGTCTCGCCGGACTCGCGGGCGCGTGCCCGCCCCCGGTCCCAGAACCCGCGGCGATCGCGGTGTTCGCGGGTGACCACGGGGTGCACGCCCAGCGGGTGACGCCCTGGCCGCAAGAGGTCACAGCGCAGATGGTCGCGAACTTCATCGGCGGCGGGGCGGTCATCAACGCGTTCGCCAGGCAGATCGGGGCCACGGTGTGCGTGGTCGACGTGGGGGTGGCGACCGACGGACCGCAGACCCTCGCCGCGGCACCCGGGATGCTGTCCCGCAAGGTCCGCCGGGGCACCGCCGATATGACGTGTGGGCCCGCGATGGAGCGCGCGGAAGCCGTGCGCGCCCTCGAGACCGGGATCGAGGTCGCGTACGATCTCGTGGCCTCGGGGCACCGCTGCCTGCTCACGGGTGACATGGGCATCGCCAGCACCACGGCCTCGGCAGCGCTGGTCGCCGCCTTCGCC
>JBOHCZ010000213.1:0-5255 GCA_050699195.1 Streptomycetales bacterium | reverse complement strand
TCATCACCCTGCTCCGCTGGGCCGGCCACAACAACATCGCCCGCGCCCTACGCCACAACGCCCGACATCCCGGCCAAGCGATCACCCTGGTCACCAAAGGACTCACGACTTCGCAATGACCCTGGGGCGTCGGCTTCGTCGCTGAACGCCCACTCGTGCGGCTCGGCGTGCTCGTAGGCGTGCACCGCCAGCACTGCGTGTTCCTCCGCCTGGGAGGACTGGGCAGGCAGAGACACCATGGTGTCGGCCACGTAATAGAGTTGCTGGGGTCGGGGGAAGGTCAGGATGCCCCCGATCTCGTCTAGTTCATCGCGAGTGATCCGTTCCCGAGCATCTTCGGCGCGGGCGATGGCAGCGTGGGTGGTCTCGACATCGCCAAGGAGGGCACTCGCGCGTGCCTCAAGTGATGTCAGCCACACCACGGACGTCCCCGTGACACCGGTAGCATCGGCTGCGCCGAGCTGAGCGTAGCGCAGGGCATCTTGAGGGCACCCCGCCCAGCAGGTAATCAGCGATTGGAGTCCGCGTACCCACGTACGAAGCCCGTGGTGGTCGGCGTTTTCAGCACACGTAAGCGGTGCGTGCCTGGGTGAGCGCGGCGCGGGTGTCTCCGAGATCATGACTGGCCTTCGCGAGCATCCCGCATACGACACCCGCCAACAGGTACTGCCGCATCCCCGCCACCAACCGGTCGCCACGATGCTCGCGCATCTCGACGCGCGCCCGCCGATGCGGGTGCTGGAGATTGATGACCAACGAGAGCGACAGGCTTGCCGGACGCGTGGTCTGGGGTAGGAGGTGCGGCGGTTGGTGCTGGCCTAGCGGGTTCATCTTTCGGGGTCTGCCCAACGGGTGAGGGCGACGCCGGCGAGGGTGAGGGCGACGCCGGCGAGGGTGTTGGTGGTTAGGGGCTCGTGGAGTGTGGCGGCGCCGAGGGCAAGGGCGACGAGAGGGAGTAGGTAGGTGACGGTGGAGGCGGCGGTGGCGCCGTCGTGGGTGATGAGTTGGTAGTTGAGCACGTAGGCGGCGCCGGTGCCGAGTACCCCAAGGAGAGTGAGGCTGGCCAGGGCGTCAGGGCGCGGGGTGATCGGTTGGAGCCCTGTGAAGGGCGTGGCGGCGGCCAGTAACGCGGTGGCGGAGAGCAGTTGGGCTGCCGACAGGGTGAGGGGCGGGACGCCGCGCCGGGCGAGAAAGCGGTCCATATAGACGTAGCTGATCCCGTAGCTGAGCGCGGCGGTGAGGCAGGCGAGCGCGCCCCACGTGTGTGGCACGGAGGTGGTCTGCCAGGGCGCGAAGATTAGTAGGGTGCCGGCGAAGCCGATGAGGAGTCCGGCGGTGCGGGCGGTGGTGAGGCGGTTTTCGTGGCGGGTGGCGTGCGCGATGGCGATTGTCCATAGCGGTGCGGTGGCGTTGAGAACGCCGGCCAGGTGGGAGTCGACGGATTGCTCGCCGACGGCGATGGCGAGGTAAGGAACGGCGTTGGCGAACAGGGCAGCCGCGGTGAGGTGAGCCCAGAGCCTGGCTCCACGGGGGAGCCGCAGGCCGCGGGCACGGATGATGGCCCAGAGCACGGCGGCGGCGAGGGCGAGGCGAGCCAGCACGATTTGAGTGGGAGACAGGCCACGCAACGCGATCTTGATCCACAAGAAATTCGACCCCCAGAGCATCGCCAGCAGCGCTAGTCGAGCCAAGCTGGCGCGTTGCATTCGCTCTCCTTCATCCCCGGTCACGGGCTGATGTGGTCCGGTCCGCCGGACCCAACCCGGTCGAGGCATAGCACCGTGGACTCTGCTCACTGGTCAGGCCATAGTGGCGCCTCCTGAACTGGCGCAACGGGGACGGAGGCGGGTCTGGCGCCCATGGTCCCAAGCCCACGCGGGTCGCGTACCGTGGGTGCACATTCGCTGATTGTGTGTAGGTGCCCTGCGGTGAGCGATATCGACAACCTGATGATCGGCAGGCGGGTCCGTGCAGCGCGGCTGCGTGTGGGACTGGCCCAAAAGGATCTGGCGGCCGCGGTCGGGCGATCCTTGGCGTGGGTGGAGAAGGTCGAGGGTAATCGGCTGGCTGTCACTGACCTGCGGATGCTCTACGCGTTGGCGGACGCGCTCAGCACCGAGGCAGCGTATCTGCTTGGAGTCCCCTACTTACCGCGCCGACGAGCCGACGATGCGGGGCACCGACTGATCCCGGCGATCGAGCGCGTGGTGCTGGGCTACGACCTACCCGGCGATTCACCACCTCGCCCGATGGACGACCTACGGGCGGATCTGCTGGCGGCCAGCCGCCTTCGGTTGGCCTCACGCAACCTCGAGCTCGCCGAGATGTTGCCCAGGCTGCTTGAGGACCTGCAGCACGCCGCCAACTCCCTGGACGGGGCCAAACAGGAGGAGGCGTTCTGGCTGCTCGCCATGGGCTATCAGACCGCGCGGCGACTCGCGCACCGGCTACGGTTCACCGAGCTGACCGCGCTGCTGGTAGAGCGGATGGCCTGGGCAGCCGAGCGCGCGGGCGACCCGCTGCTGGCAATCCAGCACGCCTGGGAACGCGCGGACCTCCTGCTGCTCACCGGCAACCCGGACGTAGCACGCCGAATCTGCGTGCTCGCCCTCGACCGCCTCGAGGACACCCTGGGCCACGCCCAACCCCAGGCATGGGAGGTCTGGGGGGCCCTGCAGCTGCGCGCAGCAGTCGCCGCAGCCAGAGTCAACCGCGCACAAGAGGCAAACGACCACGTGCGCGAGGCGACAAAGGCCGCACGCCGAGTCGGAGTCGGCAACAACGCCTACCAGATGGTGTTCGGCACCTTCAACGTTGCCGTCCACCGCGTCGCGGTCCCGGTCGAGCTGGGCCAGGGAGCGCTCGCGGTCCGGCTCGCCCACCACGTCCGGCCCGCGCAGGCGCCCAGCCGAGAACGCTACGTACACCACCTCACTGACCTCGCCCGCGGATACCACCAGATCGGCAGCCGAGACCGCGCGATAGAGACGCTGCTAGAGGCCGACCGACTCGCCCCCTCCCAAGTCCGCAACTACCCCCCAGCCCGACACCTCGTAGGCGCCATGCTCGACCGGTCACGCACCCTCCCCGAAGGGCTGCGCACCCTCTGCCGGCGCATGGAACTGCTCGCACCATCCCGCACCTGACCAACACCCAATTCACCCAAACGGATTAGTCCGTAACCGGGTTACGGGTTTGATCTTGGCCGCCTCCTAACGTCCTGCGCACCGTGACAACGCGGTCACAAACAGGTACGGAGGCCGTCGTGGGCGTCGTGGTGGATATCGAAGTGTCGCCGACGTTGACTGACCTGCGTTCTCGTGTGCGTTCCTGCGCGGCCGCGGGTTGGCGACGTGAGGGGCGCTGCTGCGGGTGGCACGAGGGGGCTCGGGGTCGGGGGAGTCCCCTCCGCCGGTGGCGATGTGCCCCGGAGTGTCCCGGTGGGCTCGCGTGGCGTCTCGTACCACCCCCGTTGCGGGACGCCACACGAGCCTGCCGGGGCCGGCCGTGACCCGACACCTCCGTACCGGCTCAGCCCTTTTTCTTTTTCTCTTTCGGGCTGGCCGGTGTGGGGGTGTCACCCCGGGGTCGCGGTCATTTCGCCCTTGGGCGTCGTGTCGCGCCGTTCCACCATCCGTTCGTTTGGTGGGGCGGCCCCCTGGGGCTCGGAGGGACGTTCGATGAGTGGCACGAGGAAGGGTGTTTGTGGTGACCGGTGAGGGGCCGCTTACGCGGCGGATCGATACCTCCAGGCCGAGTACCGCGCGGATGTATGACTACTGGCTGGGCGGTAAGGACAACTACGCGGTGGACCGGGAGGCCGCCGACGAGGTCCAGGAGGTGTTCCCGCAGATCCGCCATCTCGCGTTGGCGAACCGGCGGTTTTTGGTGCGGGCGGTGCGCTACTGCGCCGGGCAGGGGGTGGATCAGTTCATCGACATCGGCACCGGCCTCCCCACCTACCCCAACGTCCCCGACGTGGCGAGGAAGATCAACCCGGGTGCTCGCGCGGTGGGGGTGGACAACGACCCCGTCGTGCTGGTGCACAATCGGGCCCTCGTCGCGGTCGACGAGGGAATCCTGGCCGTAGAAGGGGATGTCCGCGACCCTGATCGGATCCTCGCCGACCCCGAACTCAACCGTCTGATCGACCTGCAGCGCCCGGTGGCGGTGCTGTTGGTGGCGATCCTGCACTTCGTTCGCGACGAAGAAGACCCTGCCGGGATCGTCGCGCACTTCGCCGAGCGTATGGCCCCGGGCAGCTATGTGGTGATCGCGGCCGCGACCTCCACCGGCGCCTCCGAGGAGACGCTGGCCCAGATCCAGAGCATCTACGCCAGGGCCACCTCCCCCGCCGTCTTCCGACCCGAACACGAGATCCGCACCTGGTTCGACCCGTTGCGCTTGGTCCACCCGGGGCTGGTGGACGTGCAGCGTTGGCGACCCGAGGCCTGCGAGCAGGGCACCAGGGTGCGGATCCTCGGCGGCGTCGCCCACAAACCCGGCGACCAGTGAGCCGGGTCGCGTGTTCTCCCGCCGCGCCCGCGGTGAGCACCACCCCTCGGGCGCGGCGGGCGGGGTGGGCCATGCTCCCGGCACGCGTTCCGGCCGCTCTCCTGCGGGCGGCCGCCGGCGGTGGCCACCCCCAGGCCCCCGGGCGTCGGGGGGCCGGTTTCCCCTCTTCCGGCAGTCGGCGCTCGGGGGCGCCCTCCTTTGTTTGTCAGCTTGTTTCTCGCCAGCGGCGGCCAGCCATACCCGGCCCCTCACTGTCACAGCCCCACGTCCCAACGGGGCCAGCCTGGTGTCCAAGGGCCCTGCGGTGTCCAACGACCCAGCGTCGCGGTGGCTGCGCTCTTGCGGGGCCGGTGCGGTGTTCGCGGTCGGGTGGCTGTCCATGTCCCAACAGTCCTGTGTCCAAACGATCAGTGCGGTGTCCTCGTTTGATCGGCCAGTCGGTGTCTAGCCAGTGCGGGTTTCACGTCGAGTAGCCAGTGCGGTGTTCACGTCCGGGTTGAGTCGAGGAGTGGTGGCTGTGGGGTATTTCGGTGACGACCGGCACGAACAGCTCGGAGCGCAGGTGCGGGCGTTCGCTGAGGATGTGGTGGCGCCCCAGGTTGCGGCGATGGAGTCACGCCAGCGGGTGGACCTCGAGGTGCCGCGGCAGATCGCCCGCCAGGGCTGGATCGGCGTCACCATCCCCCGCCGCTACGGCAGCATGGAACTGGGGCATGTCGCGAAGACGGTGATCATCGAGG
>JBOHCZ010000212.1:0-23165 GCA_050699195.1 Streptomycetales bacterium | reverse complement strand
CACTGAAGCCCGGGGCGTCGCTGGCCGGAAAGGACTCCGAGGATGCCTCGTCGACCTTGGACTGCACGCCGGACTGCACGCCGCCGCCCGGGACGTGGTCGAGCAGGGAGGCACGGAAACCGGGCTTGGCCTCGGAGAGCGCGACCCGGTCCTGCGGGCGCCGCGGCCCCGCGAGCGAGGGGACGACGCTGCCGAGATCGAGCCCCAGCGTGTCGGAGTAGGCCGGCTCGCGCCCGGGGTCGTGCCAGAGGCCCTGCTCCCTGGTGTAGGCCTCCACCAGGGCGATGCGGTCGTCGGGGCGGCCGGTGAAGCGCAGGTAGTGGATCGTCTCCTCGTCGACGGGGAAGATCGCGCACGTGGAGCCGTACTCCGGGCTCATGTTGCCGATGGTCGCCCGGTTGGCGACCGGTACGGCGGACACGCCAGGGCCGAAGAACTCGACGAACTTCCCGACGACGCCGTGGGCCCGCAGCATCTCGGTGATCGTGAGCACCAGGTCGGTCGCCGTCGCACCCTCGGGCAGCTCACCGGTCAGCTTGAAGCCCACGACGCGCGGGATGAGCATCGACACCGGCTGGCCGAGCATGGCGGCCTCGGCCTCGATGCCGCCGACCCCCCAGCCGAGCACGCCGAGTCCGTTGACCATCGTGGTGTGGGAGTCGGTGCCGACGAGGGTGTCGGGGTAGGCCAGCTCCCTGCCGTCGGCGGTGCCGGTCATCACGACGCGGGCCAGGTACTCGATGTTGACCTGGTGCACGATCCCGGTGCCCGGCGGCACGACCTTGAACTGGTCGAACGCCGTCTGACCCCAGCGCAGGAACTGGTAGCGCTCCCGGTTGCGCCCGTACTCGATCTCGACGTTGCGCTCGAACGCCTCGGGGATGCCGAAGACGTCGGCGATCACGGAGTGGTCGATGACCAGCTCTGCGGGCGCCAGCGGGTTGATCCGCGATGGGTCGCCGCCGAGGTCACGCATCGCCTCGCGCATGGCGGCGAGGTCGACGACCGCGGGCACGCCCGTGAAGTCCTGCATGAGCACCCGCGCGGGGGTGTAGGCGATCTCCCGGCTCGGCTCGGCGGCCGGGTCCCAGCCGGCGAGGGCACGGATGTGCTCGGCGGTGACGTTCGCGCCGTCCTCGGTCCGCAGCAGGTTCTCCAGCAGGACCTTGAGGGTGTACGGCAGCCGCTCGGCCCCGGCCACCGCGTCCAGCCGGTAGATCTCGTACGACCGCTCGCCCACCTGCAGGGTGCTGCGGGCATCGAAGCTGTTGGCGGACACTCTTCCTCACCTCTCGCGCGCACCGCTCGCGGCGGGCCGTGCTGGATATCTCGACGTCGAGATAAAAGCTATCACACCAGCCCCGTGCGGCTCCAGGGGTACGGTCTCGAGTGCCGGGCGCCTCAGTGCCGGGCGCCTCAGTGCCGGGCGGTCACCAGCGCGGCAGCGAGGAAGCCCAGGCCGTTGAACGCGTAGTGCAGCCCGATCGGGGCGAGCAGGCTCCCCGACAGCCGCCTCAGCTCGCAGAACACCGCACCACCCAGTGCGGTCGCGAGCACCGCTCCGACCACGACCGCGACAACGACGACGGGCCCGAACCCACCGGCCCCCACCAGGCGGTCCCGCAACATCGGGTGCGAAGGCAGCAGCGCCAACGCGGGCAGCACGTGCCACAGCCCGAACAGCACCGACGATCCCACGGTCGCGGTCACGGCGCCGCGCTCCCGCAGCAGCAGGCCGTAGAGCACGCCGCGGAACGCGACCTCCTCGAGCAGCACCGTGCCCAGCGGGATCCGCAGGAGTACCTGGTAGGCGACCTGCCCAGGACCGGCGCCGACGACGCGCTGGTCGAGGAGGAACCCCCGCGTCCAGGGCAACGCCGCCCCCAGGGCGTAGAGACCTGCGTAGCACACCGCCACGATCCCGAACGCGAGAAGCGCCCACCGCAGCCCGGGGCCGGCTGTCCCGCGCCCCAGCCCGAGACCCCGCCACCCGAGCCCGGCGGCGTGGGCGATCACCACCAGGATCGCCGCGGTGATCACGCCCGTCACCGGGTAGGCCGCCGGCGCGACGCGGTTGTTGAGCAGGTTCGCCGCCACGAGCACGGCGACCACGAGCGCGAAGGCCGGCTGCGCGGGCATGAACGCAGCGTGTCACGCTCGTCGAACGGGCCACCCGGTCAGTCCGCCGGAAGGGCGAGCAGCCCGTCCACAACCTCGACGAGGTCCTTCCCGGTCACGTCCGGGGCATCGAAGATCTCGGGGTAACGGCCTTCCAGACGGCTCACCCACCCCGACACCAGTCCGGCGCGGCGGGCGCCGTGGGTGTCCCAGGAGTGGGCCGCCACGAGGGCCAGGCGGTTCACCGGCACGTCGCAGGCCTCGGCGGCGTGCCGGTAGACCGCGGGCGCCGGCTTCCAGGTCCGTACCTCGTCGATCGACACCACCCGCTCGACGTGGTCCTCGAGCCCGGCATCGCGTAGCAGGTGCCCGGTGATGGCCGCCGAACCGTTCGTGATCGCGATGACCCGGACCCCGGCATCCGTGGCGCGCCGCATGGCCGGCTCGGCGTCCGGGTGCGCAGCGAGATCGCGGAACCCCGCCACCACCTGCTCCATGTCCGCGGGGGTCAGGGCGTACCCGGTCGCCTCGGCGAGGGCAGCGGTCGCGACGTCGCCGAACGGGTGGTACGCCCCGCTCGCCGCGAGGGCGAAGCCGTTGCGGAGCAGCCTGGCGAACCACAGCTCGAGAACGTGACCCGGCTGACCGGCCTCGGAGAGCCGGGCCCGCAGCCGCTCGGGCGAGACGACCGTCTCGACCACGTCGAACGCGATGACCCGGGGACGTGCGGCCATGCCAGCTCCCTTCAGCCGCTACGTCCCACCATGCCCCCACCCGGCAAGACGAACCGCGGAGCGACCCTACGACAATCTCAGCGTGCGACACCGCGGATGAACGGGTTCACCAGCGGAACGCTCTGTGCCCTGCGGAAGGTCTCGTAGTCCTCGAAGGTGAAGCCGGCCCGCTCGATCGCAGTCCGGGTGTCGCGGTTGAGGTGACAACCCGCGGCGATGCGCGGCCACAGGACGTCGGCGCGATCCTGCAAGGTTCCCATCCGGCCCGAGGCGCGCACGTGTTCGAAGACGACGAGCCGCCCACCCGGCTTGAGCACCCGCCGACCCTCCGCCAGCGCACGCCCCAGGTTGCCCACAGAGCAGAGCACCAGCGTGTACACGACGGCATCGAAGCTGTCGCCGTCGAAGGGCAGCTCTTCGGCGGCCGCGTCGCTGACCTCGACGGGGACGCGAGCCTCGGAGAGCCGGGGCCGCAGGCGCCGGCGCATCGCGGGGTCCGGCTCGGCGGCGACGACACGGGAGGCGGCCCGGTAGTGCGGAAGGTTCAGGCCGGTGCCCGTCCCCACCTCAAGCACCTCGCCGCCGAGGTCGCGGACCAGCCCCGCCCGCACCGGGCCGACCCACGCCCGCTCGCCGCAACGACTCAACGCGTCGTAGAGGGCGGCAAACATCCAGTGCCCCCGCGTCGCTCGTGTCATGCAGCCCCCTCGTCGCCGCCGGCCGCCGCGCCCTTCCCTGCTGCTGTGTGGTGTCGCTGTGCTGTTGCTGTGGTCCGGTCGTATACCTAACGACCGCCCGCGCGCCCCGGCGTGTCCCGGTGCCCTGCCTGGTGGTGGGCGTGCGCGACGGCATGACCCTTGCCCCGACGGATCAACGCCCGGTTCACCGGGAGGGTCACGACGAAAGCGAGGGCAAGCGCCACGGCGAGGCTGCCCCAGAACAGCACATCGGTCAGCCCGGCATCCATCGCGCCCGGGATGACCAGCAGAGCGGCGTTGTCGACGAACTCCATGACGGCGATCGACAGACTGTCGGCCGCGAGGGCGACGCCCACCGCGGCTCGCAGCCCAAGGCCGGCCCGCAGCACCGGCCCGACCGTGAAGCTGTAGCCGAAGAGAAAGGCCAGCACGACCGCGAGCGCGATCGACGCGGCGTCGCCGAGGCCGACCGCCTTCCCGATCGCCAGGCCGAGCACCTCGCCGATGGCACAGCCTGTGAGGCAGTGCAGGGTCGCGGAACTGGCCTGCCGGGTGAGCTCCCGCCCGTGGAGCGCCTGTGATGCGACAACCACGAGCGGTCACCTCTCGGGGTCATGCGGAACTTGCAGAGTCCGAACGACCAGGCGCCCGCGCTCTATTCCACGCCGGGCGACATCACCTGGGGACATCGCCGAACACAAGGGCTGGCGCCGCTGCCCTCGCGTTGCCGGGCCAGCGTGCCGAACTGCGCAGGTACGGCACCTCTGCCGGCCGGCCGCGTGATCGTGTTCAGCCGTGTCCGGTGGCCGCTGCGGCTAGGCGAGCTCGGGTTCGAGCTCGACCGGGACATCGGAGAGCTCTGTCCAGAGCGCCCGCAGCACCGGGTAGTCGCGGGCCGGCAGCCGTTCCAGAACGGCGACGACCTCCGCGCGGGCGCCCGTGTCCTGGGCGGCCTGCAGGAGCTCGGTCCGGCTCGCGGGGCCTTGGTGGAAGATGGTGGAAACGTGCTCGGCGATCTCGATGCGCGTGGCGGCAGCCACGTGTCCTCCTCAGCGTTCGCTGCACCCGGTCGGGGCGTTCAGGTGCGCCGTCATGGCTGGGACCACGACATGGGACGGTGGCACACGCACAACCTCCCGCGTGCGACATCGAGCCGGGTTAACTCGGCCAGGTGACCCCGGCCGACCCGAGATCCACCTCCCGAGTCGTTACGGTAGAACTCTATCGCGCGGGGGTTGCTGACCTGCACCGGGGTGTGTGATCTCCCCCGACGGGCGCGGGCCGGCCGGCCGATGCCCCGCCGCCTCAGCTCAGCTGCGGCTTCACCGCAGATGCGAGGAGTTCCAGGTGGTCTAGATCGGAGAGGTCGAGAACCTGCAGGTAGATGCGCTGTGCCCCGGCGTCGGCGTACCTGCCGATCGTGTCCACCACCTCGCCGGGCGTCCCCGCGACACCGTTCGTGCGCAGCTCGTCTGGGGCTCGCCCGATGGCCGCGGCTCGCCGCTCGAACTCCCCCCTGTCCCGTCCGCAGGCAACCACGAGCGCGCTGGAGTAGACGAGCGTGTCCGGGTCGCGGGCGAACTCCCCGCACGCCTCGCGCACCCGCGCGTACCTCTGCCGGTTCTCCTCTGGTGAGGCGAAGGGCACGTTGAACTCGTCGGCGTAGCGGGCCGCGAGCCGGGGCGTCCGGCGCCGCCCTGCCCCGCCGACGAGGATCGGCGGGCGCGGCGACTGAGCCGGCTTGGGCAGCGCCGGGGAGTCGGTAACGCCATAGTGCTCACCGGCATAGGAGAAGCTCTCCCCCGCAGGGGTCTCCCACAGGCCGGTGATGATCGCGAGCTGCTCCTCGAAACGCTCGAAGCGCTCACCCAGGCTCGGGAAGGGTACGCCGTAGGCGGTGTGCTCCCGCTCGTACCACCCGGTCCCGATGCCGAGCTCTACGCGCCCACCGCTCATCGCGTCCACCTGCGCGACCGCCACCGCGAGCGGACCAGGGAGGCGGAACGTTCCGGCGCTCATCAGAGTGCCGAGCCGGATGCGGGAGGTCTCCCTGGCCAGCCCGGCCAGGGAGACCCACGCGTCGGTGGGGCCGGGCAGTCCGGAGACGTCGCCCATCTTCAGGTAGTGGTCGGACCGAAAGAACGCGTCAAAGCCCAGCTCCTCGCTGGCTCTGGCGACCCCTAACAGGGTCTCGTATGACGCGCCCTGCTGAGGTTCGGTGAAGATCCGTAGTTCCATGACGCCCATAGTGCCGTGCGGCAGGCCGGCAGCGAACCCCAAACGGCGGGGGTACGAATCCCGTCGACGGAGGCTGCGGATGGCGGCCCGGCAAACCGGGGATGGAGGGCCCGGTAACCGTCCCCCCTCGCAGCGGCCGGGCCCCGCATCCCCGTGATGTGCGGCTGCGTCCAGTGTCGCCCGCGACGGAGCGGGCCGCAGCGGAACCGCCAATTCCAAGGCTCGTGCGCCTAAGAGGTCACGCGGGTGCCGCGCGTATCGCATCCCCGGCGTCAAAGCTCGCCGCAGTGCAGGAAGCGGCTCAGCGGCGCCCCTTCTTGGACGTGCCAACGCCTCCGGCGTGCAGGGCGAGGCACAGCAGGCCGGCGGTCACCAGGGTGGTCGAGGAAAAGGCCTCATTAACCTGGGCATCCGCGAGATCGAAGAGCAGGGCGAGGCCGAAGATGCCTGCGGCGACCAGAGCTAACATGATGTCCTCCTCGCGTCGGATCCGGGCCGAGCGTACTCCCCGGCGCGCAGGCGCACGGCGCGACGAGCACCACGGTCAGCCCGGCCACAGGCTGCCCACCCCCGAGATCGCCGTTGTCCGAGACAACCCGCCTGCCGGCCTCCTAACGTCGAGGTGACGGCCCGAGTTGGGCATCCGGTACGGACGGGAGGACCGCCGCATGTCTGAGATCACCCCGTACCTGCTGTACGAGGACGTGCCCGGCGCGCTGGACTGGTTGCACGAGGCCTTCGGTTTCCGGGAGCGGCTGCGCTACGAGGAACCGGACGGCGCCGTCAGCCACGCCGAGATGACCTTCGGCGACGGCGGTCTGATCATGATGGGCGACCCGGGCGGGGACTACCGGAGCCCCAAGCGGCACGGCCAGGTATCCGTTCTCATCCACGTCTACGTCGAAGACGTCGACGCGCACTACCAGCGGGCCCGCGCGGCTGGCGCCACCATCGTCACCGAGCCCACGGACCAGTCTTATGGCGACCGGCGTTACGACGTCTCGGACCTGGAGGGGCACCGCTGGTCCTTCGCCCAGGCCAGCCGGGAGGTCAAGCCCGAGGAGTGGGGAGCCGTACGGGCCTGAGCGGCGGATACCATGACCGCCAGGCAGCGCCGACGCGCCAGAACTGCCCGGGCTCCTCGGACCCACATGGAGTGCACCATGATCAGCGTTCAGCGCCTCAACCACGCGGTCCTGTTCGTCTCGGATCTGGAGCGCAGCCTGGAGTTCTACACGGGGGCCTTCAGCTTCGAGGTCGTCGCGCGCGAGCCGCGCGCCAACGCCGCCTTCCTGCGGGCAAAAGGGTCGGACAACCACCACGACCTCGGACTGTTCGGCCTCGGACCGCAGGCCCGCCCCGCTGGGCCCGGACGTACCGGGCTCTACCACCTGGCGTGGCAGGTCGGCTCCATCGAGGATCTCGCCGAGGCACGCGACACGCTGGCGGGGTACGGCGCGCTCGCGGGACAGTCCAGCCACGGCGCCACGAAGTCGCTGTACGGGCGCGACCCGGACGGCAACGAGTTCGAGGTCATGTGGATGCTGCCGCGCGAGCACTGGGGCCGCTACGAGCACGAGGCGCCGGTGGAGCCGCTCGACCTGGGCGTCGAGCTGGCCGCCTGGGGCAGCGCCTGACGCGGGCTGAGCCGGTACCTGTAGCCGCCGGGACCGGGACCAGCTGTGTCGCACACGTGCTACGCTCGGCTCATGGGTGGGCAGTCCGAGATCTCCGTACGGGAGCTGCGCAACCACGTCAGCGAGGTGCTGCGGCGCGTCGAGGCGGGTGAACGGCTGCGTGTCACCGTCGACCGGCGCCCGGTCGCCCAGATCGTTCCGCTCCCGGCGCGGCGGACGGTGCTGCCGTTTCCCGAGTATCTCCGCTGGCGGACCCGGGGCGGCGGGGCGGACCCACAGCTCGCCGACGACCTCGCGGACGCCCTCCCCGATACCACCGACGACCTCCGCGAATGAGGGCACTCGCCGACACATCGCTGTTCATCGGGCGGGAGCAGCAGCGCCAGGTTCGGGGCACCGTTCCCGACGAACTCGTGGTCTCCGTCGTCACGATCGCCGAGCTTCGCCTGGGAGTGCTCATGGCTGCGTCCCTGGACGCGCGCAGCCGCCGCCTCGACACCCTTCACCTCGTGGAGTCACTCGAACCGCTGCCTGTCGACGATGCGGTCGCCGCGTCCTGGGCGCGCCTGGTCGCCGAGATCCGCGAGTCCGGCCGCAAGGCCCCCGTCAACGACAGCTGGATCGCCGCGACCGCCCTCGCCCACGATCTGCCCGTCGCCACGCAGGACGGCGACTACGGCGCGATGCCCGGGGTGCGCATCATTCGCCTGTGACCGGCCTTGCGGCGACTGATGGGCCGGGCCGTCACGCGAGCCCGGGTTCAGCGCTCGAAGGCGAGACCCTCGACGACCTCGGCCTGCGGCAGCGCATCGAGGATCGACGGCGGTGCCACCACCTTGCAGCTCCGGCTGCCGCCGCCGAGCACGACCCGTGGACGCTCCATCACGCGGGAGTCGACCCACACGGGAAGATCGGCGGGCAGCCCGAACGGCGTCACGCCGCCGATCATCATGCCGGTCAGCTCGCGCGTGTCCGCACCCGAGGCAAACGACGCCTTGCGGACCCCGAGGCGCTTGCGGACGGTCTTGTTGACGTCGAGGCGGGTGTGGGCGAGCACGATGCACACGGCGTAGGCCGGCGGGTCGGCCTTGCCCGCCACCACGATCGTGTTCGCGGAGTCCTCGGGTGGATAGCCGTAGGCCGCGCAGAACTGCTCGGTGTCGGCCAAGTCGGGATCGCAGTCGATGATCTCGTACGCCACGCCGAGCCCGGCGAGCTGGGCGCGGACGGCGTCCTCGATCTGCTGGGTCTGGTCAGTCACGGCTCCAAACCTACGCCGTGAGGAAACTCGAGATCGTCGAGGATCTCCCGCATCAACCGCAGCTTGGCGTGCGCGACAGTGGCGTCGAGTTCGCGCCGCGTCATCGGGCGGCCATCAGCTCAAGGTCCAGGCGGCGCAACGGCTCGGTCTCCATGCGTTCCAGGATGGCGGCCATCTGGGCCTTCGCGAACGCACCGGGCTCGCCCTCGTAGAGCGGGACCGTGCCCACCAGAGCGCGCTCCCTCGCCACCGGGCCCGCACGGCCGAGATCCATCAGGTCGACGTCCTCGGCGCCCGAGGCACGTACCAGATCCGCCAGTAGGTCCAGCAGATCACCCCTCGTGCCCTGCCCGAACGCCACGGCGATGTCGAGATCCCGGGGACGCGCAGAGGGGTCGGTGACGCTGACGCTGCCGAAGGCGACCAGCAGCCGTACGCCTCGTGCCCGGCCGAGCGTGCCGAGCTCGCCGGAGTCGGCAGCGTCGAGCAGCCGTCGAAGTCCAGCACGCGGATCCGTACCCACCTGATCACTGTACGGCGGGAACGGCCGGACTGCGCCCTAGCGGCCGCCTGAGCGGGTCGGATCAGGCAGGGAGATCACAGCGCGGCGAGAACCACCGAGAAGACCGTCTCCTCCGCCACGTCGAGCCGGTAGGCGGGGAGAACCCCGGGGCCACACGAGGCGGACCCCAGCCCCTGCTGGGCGTGGTCGACGTTGATCCACACCCGGTCGCCGGGCTGCAGATCGGTGGGATGCCGCGCGGCGTCGAGCTGCTCGCTCGTCCAGCGCCGCACGGCCAGCTCGAAGCCAGGCCGCCCTTCGATCCGCAGCCCGTGGCCCCCCTCGTCGACGATCGTGGCCCAACGCACGTCCGTACGGTTCCCGTTCTCCTGCGGGAACACGTACGGGGTCTGCATCTCCTCGATCGAGGCGCTGAACCTCCCCACCCGGGCGGCCTGCCGCGAGTCCGGGTAGGCCTCGCCGGGCCCCCGGCCGAACCACGAGACGCGGGCCAGCCCGCGAGGCGCCGCCATCCGCAGGCCGAGCCGGGGCAGCGGACACGTCCAATCGCCGTCCGGCGTGACGGTCAGCGTCAGCAGCAGTGCGCCGCCCTCCAGCGCCACCCACCGATAGCTGGCGAACAGCCCGAGACCGGTCGCCGCAGGCGCGACCCGGGTGCGGACCACCAGGTCCTCCCCCCCGGCCTCCACGCCGACGAGCCGGTGCTGCACACGGTGCAGCCCCAGCGCGCGCCAGTCCGATGCCACGGACACCCCGCGGTGCCCTTGGTCGTTGTCGGTCGGGGCCCGCCAGACGTCCAGGCGCGGCCCCTCCACGTCCAGCTCCCCGACCCGGGTCAGCCGCCCCGTCGCGGGCTCGAAGGTCCCGGCCCCCAGGGTGATCGCGTCGCCGTTCGCGGCCGGTACGCCCGCTGCCCGGGCGGGTCTGCGCTGCGGCGCGCCCCGTACCCGGATCTGTCCCCACGCCACCTCATGTCCGGCAGGCGCCCATGCCTGGTCCTTCGCCAGCTCGGCGCGGACGGTCAGCCACGACTCCTGCTCTGTCGGGGGCAGGTCCGGCAACGGAAGGTCCGCGCTGTCACCGGCCGGGAGCGCCGGGACCGCGAGCGGGCCGCCCGCGACCGGTGTGCCCTCCTGTTCGAGGACCCAGCTGAAGCGCACGCGGGAGAGATCCAGGAAGTCGTACCGGTTCGTGATGCGGATGGTGCCCGGCGCCGACGCGGCAGGCGCGTCCCCCTCGATCCGGACCGGCTCGATGACCTTCTTGTACTCGATCAGGCCGGGCGAGGGGGTGCGGTCGGGGAGCACCAGCCCGTCGGCGACGAAGTTGCCGTCGTGCAACGGCTCGCCGAAATCGCCCCCGTAGGCGAAGAACTCCCGGCCGTCCGCCGTACGCTGCCTGAGGCCGTGGTCGATCCACTCCCAGACGAAGCCGCCCTGGCAGCGCGGGTAGGTCTCGAACAACTGCTGGTACTCCGACAGGCCGCCCGGGCCGTTGCCCATGGCATGGGCGTACTCACAGAGGATGAAGGGCATCTCCCGGCGACGGGCGTCGAGCGCCGGGTCGTCGAGCGCGTCCTCCGCACGGCGGCCGATGCGCTCGACGTCCGCGTGCGAGGCGTACATCCGGCTGAAGACGTCGACGTCGCGGCACGTCCGGTCGCCCTCGTAGTGGATCGGCCGCGACGGGTCACGCTCCCGCGCCCAGCCGGCCATGGCGGCGAGGTTGCACCCGCGGTGGCACTCGTTGCCGAGCGACCACATGATCACGCTGGGGCGGTTCTTGTCGCGCTCGACCGTGCGCCGCATCCGGTCCAGGCACATGGCCGCCCAGCGGGGGTCGTCGGCCGGGTTGCCACGCCAGCCCAGCCGGGAGAAGCCGTGGGTCTCGAGATCGCACTCGTCGACGACGTACATGCCGATCTCGTCGCACAGCTCGAGGAACCGCGGATGCGGCGGGTAGTGGGCGGTCCGCACGGCGTTGATGTTGTGCCGCTTCATCATGACCAGGTCCTCCCGCATCACCTCCTCGGTCAGAGCGCGGCCCAGATCGGGATGGAACTCGTGCCGGTTCACCCCGCGCAACAGCACGGCACGGCCGTTCACGGTGAGCAGGCCGCCCTCGACGGCGACGGTGCGGAAGCCGATGCGCAGCGGCACTCGCTCGCCCTCGGCCCGCAGCTCGGCCTCGTACAGCCGCGGCGTCTCGGCGGTCCACGGCTCGACCGCGGGGACCTGGACCGCCTCCCCGGCGGCGACGTCGACGCCGAGCTCGGCGACGGTCAGGCGGGCCGGGACGCCGGCCTCGACCTCGACGTCGACCCGCAGCGTGCCCGTCCCCGTGGCCGCGTCGTAGCCGGCGTGCACGAAGTAGTCGTCGATACCGCCGGAAGGGCGTGCGATGAGACGGACATCGCGGAAGATGCCCGACAGCCACCACATGTCCTGGTCCTCGAGGTAGCTGCCCGGCGACCACTGGTGGACACGTACGGCGAGGGTGTTGGCGGTGCCGTAGCGCAGGTACGGGGTGACGTCGAACTCGGTGGGCAGGCGGCTGCCCATGGCGGTGCCGAGCTCGTGGCCGTTCAGCCAGGCGCGCAGGCACGAGTCCACGCCCTCGAAACGCAGTACCACGAGCGAATCGGGACCCGTGCCGCGCCACCCGTCGGGTACGTCGAAGACCCGGCGGTAGTCACCTGTGGGGTTCTCGTCCGGCACGTGCGGGGGGTCGACGGGGAACGGGTAGGCGATGTTGGTGTAGGCCGGGGTGCCGTACCCGTGGAGCTGCCAGTTCGAGGGAACGGTGAGCTCCGCCCAGCGCGCGTCGTCGTACCCCTCGGCGACGAAGTCCAGCGGTGCGTCGGCACGCGGCGACAGCCGGAAACGCCAGCGGCCGTCCAGAGCCAGCGCCGGGGCGTCGGACCGGAAGTAGGCCCGCGGTGCGCGGGTGCCGGTCTCGGGCAGCAGGGACTCGAGAGGCGTGGCAGCGCCCACTACGGCTGCCGCGGCGGGGCGGTGGCGCGGGCCCGCAGCGCGGCCAGTGCGGCCGCCTGGCCGACCTCGTTGAGCTGCAGCACCGGCGGCCACGAGGCCGGCTCGGGGGGACGCACCAGGGACATGGCCACCAGGAACTCCCGTATCTCGCGCAGCGCCACCGCGACCGCCTCCGCATCGGGGCAGCTGCCGGTCTCGCGCTCGCGCCAGCCCTCCGCGGCCACCACCTGGGCTACGGTCTCGACCAGGTCAGGAGTCTCGTGGGGGTTCCCCGGCAGCAGCACCGCGAGGGCCAGCTCGGCGACCGCGGCGGGAAACCCGTCGCCCGAGGCCAGCTTGGCGACCATGGCCTCCCACAGGGCGGACGTGTCACCGCGAAGGCGCTTGCCCGTGGTGGTGAGGTAGAGGCGGCTGCCGCGGCGCCGCAGCGCGCCCACACTCTCGGCGAGATCACGCACCACCTGGACCTCGACCACGTCCATCTCGCTCTGCGGAGCGCTCGGGCGTCCCCTCCACCAGCCGAAACGCTGGGTCATCTCGAGGACGGTCGCACGGGCCAGGTTGCCCCGCGCCGTCAGCCGGAGACTGTCGTCCGTACAGTTCAGCAGCCAGCTCAGCGGCGCGAGCGCGTGCTCTGCACCGGAGGGCACGCCCCGGTCGTCGAGCAGCCAGGTCGCGACCGAAGCCAGCATGCGGGTGCGGGGCTCGGCGTTGGAGTTGGCCCAATCCTGCACGCGTTCGCCCAGGATCAGGTGGAGATGCGTGGAACCGCCGAGCTCGGGCCGGGGCTGGGAGAGGTAGGCGCGGGCGCGCTCGCGTCGCCGCCCCCGCCACCCCGACACGCCCGGCCGCAGCTCACCCGATGCGATCGCGAGCTCGAGGGCGCATGCGACGGCGCCGAACGCCCCGGCCTCGGCCGCACCCATCGGCGACCCCCAGCCGAGCTCGGGGAGGTCCGGCGGCAGCACGCCGGACGCCTCGGAGGCACGGCGGTAGGCCTCCTTGCCCTCCGAGACGTCGCGCTCGTAGGCCGCGAGCACCTCACGCGTGGTGTCTCGGGTGCACAGGTCGGCGTAGCGGGGCATGAGGACCCGCTCGAAGAGCTGGCCCAACGCGGTGGCCACCGCGATCTTGTCGTCCAGGCTGGTCAGGAACTTGACCGGCAGGTGGTACCAGAGGAAGTCCTGCACCTGGAGCTGGCTCACCGTCTGCAGGCTCTCGCCGCTGGTCAGGCTGTTCCAGGCCGCCTCGGCGTTCTGCGCGACGGTGCGGTCGACCCGCCGCAGCTGGTCCAGCGCGGCCCCCACGGTGGCGTCCGATGAGTCACCCATCCCCGACAGTCTGCACCCCGCCTACTCGGACGTGGCAAGCCCCGAGCGCCGGCCTGCCTGGAAACCCCCATGATGATAGGCGCCAGCCGAGGAGGGCACCCGCGCATTTCCGGTCGATCGGATTGTCACTCGATGGTGATGTCCCCGTCGCCCAGGGTGTGCTCAGCCTGCACCTCCCGACCCGCCCGCCGGGCCCGTACCGCCGGGGGTGGACCCGGTGGACCCCCCTCCGTCCCCGCCACGCCCGCGAAGGCCGCGCGGGCCGACGCCCAGCGAAGGCCCCTCCCCCTCGGGCTCGCCGCGGCGCACCGCCCCGGGCGCAGGGGGCTCGGCCCGCTCCTGCAGGCGCTCGGACGAGGCGAGCTGCCAAGGGACGCTTGTGACCATCACGCCCGGGGTGAACAGCAGGCGCCCCTTGAGCCGCAGAGCGCTCTGGTTGTGCAGCAGGTTCTCCCACCAGTGCCCGACGACGTACTCCGGGATGAACACCGTCACCACGTCCCGGGGGCTGGACCGCCGGATGCTCCGCACGTAGTCGACGACCGGCCGGGTGATCTCCCGGAACGGCGAGTCGAGCACCTTGAGCCGCACCGGGATGCGGCGCCGTTCCCAGTCCCGCTGCAGCGCCTTGGTCTCCTCCTGGTCGACGTTGACGGTGACCGCCTCGAGGACGTCGGGCCGCCCCGCGCGGGCGTACTGGAGCGCCCGCAACGCCGGCTTGTGGATCTTCGACACCAGCACGATCGCGTGGATCCGCGACGGCAGCGTGAAGTTCTCGCTCTCGGCGACCTGCAGCTCCTTGGCCACCCGGTCGTAGTGCCGGCGGACGGTCAGCATGAGCACCCACAGCACGCCCATGGCGACGACCGCGATCCACGCGCCGAAGAAGAACTTCGTGACGAGCACGACGACCAGCACCGTGCCCGTCATGCCCGCGCCGAAGCCGCTGATGATCCTGGACCTCAGCAGATGCCGGCGCACCGCACGGTCCGCCTCCTGCCTGAGCAGCCGGGTCCAGTGCCGCACCATGCCGGTCTGGCTCACCGTGAACGACACGAAGACCCCGACGATGTAGAGCTGGATCAACTTGGACGCGTTCGCGTCGAACGCCCAGATGAGCAGGCTCGCGAAGCCGGCAAGCAGCACGATGCCGTTGCTGAAGGCCAGCCGGTCGCCACGGGTGTGCAGCTGCCTGGGCATGTACCGGTCCTGGGCCAGGATCGACGCGAGCACGGGGAAACCGTTGAACGCGGTGTTCGCCGCGAGCACCAGGATCAGGGCCGTGACGAGCTGGACGTAGAAGAACGGCAGCGTGTGGTCACCTCCGAAGACGGTCTCGCCGATCTGGGCGATGACGGTCTTCTGGTGTGTCCCCGTGAAGCCGACCAGGTCCCCGTCGTTCGCCGTGACGTGGACGTCGGTGCGGATCGCGAGATAGGTCACGCCGACGAACATGGCGATCGACAGCCCGCCCATCATGGCCAGCGTCGTCGCGGCGTTGCGGCTCTTCGGCTTGCGGAAGGCCGGGACGCCGTTGCTGACGGCCTCGACACCGGTCAGTGCCGTGCACCCCGAGGCGAACGCCCGCAGCACCAGAAACAACAGGGCGAAGGTGTTGAGCTCGACGAGCTCCGGACGGATCTCGTACTGCGAGGTGGGAGCATGGAGCTCGGCGCCCGACAGCGCCCCGGCAAGACCCCACGCGACCATCCCCAGGATGCCGACCACGAAGGCGTAGGTCGGGAGCGCGAAGGTCGCCCCGGACTCCCGCACCCCTCGCAGGTTCAACATCATGATCACGGCCACGATCGCCACGGTGACGCCGACTTCGTGGCCGGCGATGACGTCGTACGCGGAGGCCAGGTTCGCGACCCCGGCGGACGTGGAGACCGCCACGGTGAGCGCGTAGTCGACCAGCAGTGCGCTGGCGACCGTCAGTCCCGCGGGGCGGCCGAGGTTGGTGTTCGCGATCTCGTAGTCCCCGCCTCCGCTCGGGTAGGCGCGCACGTTCTGCCGGTAGGACGCCACCACGGTGACGAGGACGACCACCACCGCGGCCGCCGCCCACCACGTGAGACCGAGGTATACCGTCCCGGCCAGCGTGAGGATCAGCAGGATCTCCTGGGTGGCGTAGGCCACCGAGGAGAGCATGTCGCTCGCGAACACCGGCAGGGCGCTGCGCTTGGGGAGCAGCGTCTCGTGCAGCTGCGTGCTCCGCAGCGCACGACCCAGCAGGAGCCGCTTGGACAGGTCCGTCAGCTTGGACACCCGGGAATGCTATGCCGCCTCCGGGCGGCTATCGCCCACAGCCCGCACACCGGCACGCCAGAGTGGGCGGAGGGGCGTCACAATGGTGGAGGACACCGGAATAGCCGCAGGGCGCCGAAGGGCCGGAAGGAACCCGAGGGAACCGTGCACATTGTGATCATGGGATGTGGGCGCGTGGGCTCGACCCTCGCGCACATCCTCGAAGACCAGGGGCATTCGGTCGCGGTCATCGACAAGGAGCCCGCCGCCTTCCGCCGGCTCGGCTCGCATTTCGACGGTCGGCGCGTGACCGGCATGGGGTTCGACCGCGACACCCTGCGGGAGGCCGGCATCGAGCGGGCGGGGGCGCTCGCCTCGGTGAGCAGCGGGGACAACTCGAACATCCTCGCCGCGCGGGTCGGCAGGGAGACCTTCGGCGTCGAGAACGTCGTCGCACGCATCTACGACCCCCGCCGGGCGGAGGTGTACCAGCGGCTCGGCATCCCCACCGTGGCCACGGTGCGCTGGACGGCCGACCAGATGCGCCGCCGCCTCCTCCCGCAGGGCGCCGAACCGGAGTGGCGCGACCCGAGCGGCACGGTGCAGCTTGCCGAGGTCCGCGTCGACCAGTCCTGGATCGGGCATCGGGCCACGCGGCTCGAGGAGGAGTCCGGGGCCCGGGTCGCCTTCATCACCCGTCTCGGCGAGGCCCTGCTCCCCGATCCCGACACCGTGCTGCAGGAGGGTGATCTCGTGCATGTGGTGATGCGCGAAGCCGACGCCGCACAGGTCGAGGCGGTCTTCTCGAAGGGCCCGGAGGGACACTGATGCGCGTTGCCATCGCGGGTGCCGGCAAGGTCGGCCGTTCCATCGCGACCGAGCTCCTCGACAACGGGCACGAGGTGCTGCTCATCGACCGCGACCCGCACGCCATCAAGGTCGAGCAGGTGCCGAAGGCCGAGTGGCTGCTGGCCGACGCCTGCGAGATCGCCTCGCTCGACGAGGCCGGCTTCGAGCGCTGCAACGTGGTGGTCGCGGCGAGCGGCGACGACAAGGTCAACCTCGTCGTCTCGCTGCTGTCGAAGACCGAGTACGGCGTGCCGCGGGTCGTCGCCCGGGTCAACCACCCCAAGAACGAGTGGCTGTTCAACGAGGCGTGGGGGGTCGACGTGGCGGTCTCGACGCCGCGGCTGCTCTCCGCACTCGTCGAGGAGGCGGTGAGTGTCGGTGACCTGGTGCGCCTGCTGCGGTTCAGCCAGGGAGAGGCCAACCTCGTCGAGCTCACGCTGCCACCCGAGGCCGTCATGGTAGGGCGGCGCGTCGGCGACGTGCCGTGGCCGCCGGACACGGCGCTGGTCACGATCCTGCGGGAGGGGCGGGTGCTCGTGCCCAGCCAGGACGACCCGCTGGAGGCCGGCGACGAGCTCCTCCTGGTGGCCGCGCCCGATCGCGAGCAGCAGCTCGAGGACCTGCTCGCACCGCACTGACGCGCCGCTCCTGCTGACGCATCGGCAGAGATCAGCGGCGGCCGCGGCGGAAGATGGCCATCGGGTCGGGGACGTCGGGGATGCGGCGCAGTACCAGCCAGGAGACGTACACCGTGACCAGGAACAGGGGGAAGCCCATCACAACACGGGCGGTGCCGAGCAGCGCCACGTTGCCGGCCAGGTAGAGCGGCAGCTGCACGGCGAGCCGGAGCCCGAACATCAGCACCCAGATCGCGCTCGCAAGAGCGTAGATCCGCAGCCGTCGCGGGTCGCGCCGCCATCCCGTCGCGTCACCGACCAGCGTCCCCACCAGCAGGCCGAGCAACGGCCACCGGACCAGGATCGAGATCGCGAAGGCGCCGCCGTAGGCCAGGTTGACGAAGAGCCCGGGCAGGTAGAAGTTCTCGGCCTCGCCGGAGCGCACGGCAACGAACGCGCAGATCGCCACCCCGACGAAGCCACCGATCGCGTGCTGGAGCGTCTCGCGGCGCACCAGCCGCACCACGGTCAGTACCGCGGCCACGCTGACTGCCGCCCACGCCGCGATGTCGACCTGTTTGACCAGCGTGAAGACGAGGATGAACGCGATCGAGGGCAGGCCGCCGTCGAGGATCCCGCGCCACCCGCCGATCGAGCTGGCGAGCGAGAACCCCTCCCGCTGCTGGCTCGTCAGGCTCTGCGGCGTGCTGGTCGCCTGCACCTCATGGTCGTGGGGGCGGTCGTTGGCGTCCGCCATCAGTCCTGCCCCGAGGGCAGCAGCTCGTAACGGGGGTTGAAGATCGCGACCCGACCTTCGTGCACCGTGATCCTGCCGTGCGCCACGAGCTGGCGCCCGGGCTCGATGCCCGCGATCTGGCGCCGGCCGAGCCACACGACCTCCAGCGCGCCGGAGCCGTCGTAGAGCTCCGCCGCCAACGCGGGAACCCCGGCGCGCGGGCGCAGCGTGACGGTGCGCAACGTCCCGGAAACCGTCACCTGCTCCCGGTCGACCGCCTCCGCGATCAGCGTGCAGCCGATCGCCTGGGTGATCGTGAGGAGCTCCTCGGCCTCGAGCTCGGTGCGGCTCGAGGCCAGCCGGGACAGCGCCGCACGCAGGCGCCCCGGCCTTCGCGCGGAGTCTCCGCTGCCACCCGCGTCGCCGTGCGTCTGCATGCGGGAGAGCGTACCCACCCGGGAGTGCTCATGAATCCACGTCGGAACCAGCAAAGGTCACCTTGTCTGCGTGATTTCCGGGCCCCTGGTGAAGGGGTCCAGATGCGGGGCGGGCGCGTCGGCGTCCGACGCCGGGTCCCCGGGCCCCTGGGCCACGCCGAGGCCGCCCGAGCCCGGGGGAAGACGCAGCGGTATCGGCTCGCGGGGTGGCATCGGCTCGTCCCCGCGCACCACGACCACACTGCGGAACACATCCTCGACCAGCCCGGCCGTCTCAGGGGAGACCGCGGCCTGCCCGGAGATCACGCCACGCAGGAACCAGCGCGGCCCGTCGCACCCCACGAACCGGACGGTCTGCACGCCCCGGCTGCCGTCCTGCTGCCACATCGGCACCTGGGCGCGCAGTTCAGGGCCGAGCGGGCCCCAGTCCTCATCGGTCACACCGCCCTGCTGGGTCACGGTGGCGGCGATCTCCTGACGCACGTCCCGCCAGATGCCCTCGGTCCGGGGTGCGGCGAAGGGCTGGAGCTGCACGGCGCCCCCTGCGAGCACGACCGTGGCGGCCACGATCTGGTCGTTCGTGACCTCCACGCGAAGCTCCATACCCGGCGCACCCGGGATCTGCAGACCGCCGAGGTCGACGCGGCCACTGTCGGCATCCACCTCGCCGATATCCCAGGGGCCGTGCGGGCGGTCGACCGGCGGGGTGCGGCTCGGCGGATGCGCGTGAGTGGCCGCCTCGGCGTCCCGCCTGCCGCTGCCACCCACCCTTCGGTGCTTGCGGTTACGACGAGCGAACACCCTGACTTCCTCCCGTACCGCTGGCGGGGCCGGCGCCGGGGGCCCTCCCGACATGACCGCCCGTCGACCCGAAACCGCCGTCGGCGCGCGCTGAGCCGGGCAGCCGGTCCACCACGTGGAACCGGGCACGCTCGACCCTCTGGACCACGAGCTGCGCGATGCGGTCGCCCTTGCGGAGCACCACAGGCTCGCGGAGATCGTGGTTGACCAGCACGACCTTGACCTCGCCACGGTACCCGGCATCGACGGTGCCAGGGGCGTTCACGATCGACACGCCGTGCTTCGCGGCGAGCCCGGACCGCGGGTGGACGAAGGCGGCGTACCCGTCGGGCAGTGCGATCGCCACCCCTGTGGGGAGCACCGCGCGCTCCCCGGGCTTGAGCTCGACGTCGACGGCCGTGACGAGGTCGGCGCCGGCGTCCCCGGGGTGGGCGTACGCCGGCAGCGGCAACTCTGGGTCGAGCTGCTGTACGAGGACCTCGACCGTCTTCACGGGCCTCACGGGGCTCACGGGTTCACCTCGAAGGTGCGGACGACATGCCTGGTCGCGTCGTGCTCGACGGCCGCCTTGATGTCCTCGGCGCGGCCATGCTGCACGAAATGGGCCACGTCGACGGTGATGAACAGCGCGGCCGCCCGTACGGCCACGGGTCCCTCGGGGTCGTCGAGGCGCCCCTCGGCACTCAGGAAGATCTTGCGACCCGAGACGCCGTCACACCGTCCGGTGATGTAGAGCGTCGTCCCGACCGGCACGGGCCGGCGGAACTCGGTCTCGAGACGCCCGGTCACCGAAGGGGTACGCAGCAGCCAGTTGATCGAACCCAGCGCCTCGTCGAACGCGCAGGAGAGCAGCCCGCCGTGCGCCAGCCCAGGAGCGCCCTGGTGGTCCTCCGTCACCGTGAAGCGAGCGTGGATCGTCAGACCCTCACCCGCCGCGACGTGCATGTGCAACCCGGTATCGTGATCGTCACCGCAGCCGAAACAGCGGTGGTAATGCGACCCGAGCTGGCTGCCCGGCGGTGGAGCCTCCGGATGCGGGTCGGGGACCGTCGCCTCCGGCGGCGGGGTCAGCGTCGATGACCGGACGGCTGACCGGCTGGCTGGTGAACTCACAGAACTTGACACTACCTTCGTGGTCGGCGGGAGCATCGCGGCGGTACACCCGGGTGTCGCGGTGCCCCACGCACCCCGCCAGGACACCGCCCTTTCCCCAGCCGGCTCACGCATGCTCGGAGGCCACGCATGACACGGAGCGTCGTCGTCACAGGGGCGACGAGCGGCATCGGGCTCTACACCGCCCTCGAGCTGTCCAGCAGTGGCTTCGATGTCATCGGCACCGCACGGTCGGAGGAGAAGGCGGCGGCGCTGCGCAAGACCGCCGAGCGCAACGGTCTGGGGGTGCGGACCGTGGTGCTCGACGTCGCGGACGCCGAGTCCACGGTGCGCGGTTTCACCCGGATCGCGGCGCTGACCGACGGCGGGCCCTGGGCGGTCGTCAACAACGCGGGGGTGGCCCAACCCGGCGCCGTCGAGGATGTCGAGGACGAGCCCGCCCGCGAGCAGCTCGAGGTCAACCTGCTGGCTCCGGCCCGGATCACCCGCCTGGTGCTGCCCGCGATGCGGGAGCGCGGCGACGGCCGGATCGTCAACATCTCCTCGGTGTCGGGCCGGGTCTCGGCACCGTTCCTCGGCTGGTACTGCGCGAGCAAGCAGGCGCTCGAGGCACTCACCGACGCGCTGCGCATCGAGGTCGCGCAGTTCGGGGTCCGCGTGGTGCTCGTCGAGCCCGGCAGCTACGGCACGCAGATCTGGCAACGCGGCCTGGCCTCCATGCCGAAGCGGGCCCGCTCGCCCTACACGCAGGCCTACGCACTGGCGGCGGAGCTGATCCGTCACTCGGGGGCCCTGCCGAGCCCGGCACCGGTGGCCCGCACCGTGCGCAGCGCGCTGGAGAGCCCCCGGCCCCGCCCCCGCTACCTGGTGGGGACGCAGGCGAGGACCCGTACGGCCATCGAGGCGCTCGCTCCCACGCCGGTGACCGACTACGTGAAGAGCGTGGCGACGGGACTGCGCACCCCGCCGGAGAGGCTGGGCCAGCTGCTCGAGAGGGTCAGCCTGCCAGGCAGCGCTCGACGAGGGTGATGGGCAGCCGCCCGGTGGCGGCGATGCGGTCGTGGAAACGCCGCATGTCGTCGTGACCGGTCGCGAGCCACGCGTCCCGTATCCGGGCGATCTCGAGGGCGCCGGTGAGGTAGGACGCCGCCTGGGTGGGCCAGGCACAGTAGCGCTGCACCTCCGCGCGCGCTGTCTCGTCCGGTAGCCCGGCCCGCTCCGCCATGAACGTCGCCGCCTCCTCGACGGTCATCTCGCCGAGGTGCAGCGAGGTGTCGACGACGATGCGCGCGGCCCGGAACAACCGGGCCGCCACCTGGCCCATCTCGTGCGTGGGGTCGGTGAAGAAGCCCTGTTCACGCATCAGTTCCTCGGCGTAGAGGCCCCAGCCCTCGGAGAAGTACGTCGAGGAGAAGACCGCCCGGAGGGGACGGGCGGTGGTGGCCGCGACATGGGACAGGTGCCAATGATGCCCCGGGTAGGCCTCGTGTGCGGTGATCGTCCACATGGACCGGAAGCTGTTGGCCGCGAGCCGCTGCCGGACCTGCGCGCCGGCCGCCCCGTCCGGGGGGTAGGGCACGAAGAAGTACCCGGTGCGCCGGTCACTGAACGGCGGGGGCGCGATGTAGTGGGCGACCGCGAGCACCGGCCGGGTGAACGGCGCCGAGGGCACGACGCGGCACTCCTCGGCCTCGGGCAGGGTCACGAGGCCGCGGTCCCGGCAGAACTGCCGGGCCCGTGCGGTGATGTCGGCGTAGGCCTCCCGCATCGCCTCCGGCGTCGCGGGGTGGTCCTCGTTTAGTTCCTCGGCCAGCGTGCGCCAGTCGTCGTGGCCGCGCAGCTCCTTCGTGCGCCGGCGGATGTCGGTCTCGAGGGCCGCATAGGCCGTACGGCCCTGCTCGCGCATCTCCCGGGCGCCGTAGGTGAGCCCCTCGGCGTGGCGCAGCAGCCCGTCGTAGCGTTGCTCGCCGATCGCCCACTCCCCGCGGGCCCGGTCGGCCAGTCCCTCGAGGTGGGCGGCGAAGCGGTCGAACGCCTCCGCGGCGCGCTCGCCGGCCTCCGCGACCTCCCCGCGGTGCGACTCGGGCAGCTCACCGGCCACGGCGCGGGCGTAGGCCGCGCCGGCCCGTACCTGGCCGATTGCCCGCCGTACCAGCATCGGGCTGGCCAGGTCGGGGTCGAGGTTGGCGACGCCCTGCGCGAGCAGGCCCGGGATGGCGCGCAGCCGGGCGCTCACCGCCCCGGCCAGCTCGGGCTCCGGGCGCAACCTGTGGAGCATCAGCGTGAAGACCCCGGACAGCGCCGTGCCGGCGTAGTGGTCGGGGTTGCGCCGCCAGTCCGCCCAGTCGCGCATCACGCGCCGCCCGGTGAGCACCATGACGACCAGATCGCGGTCGACCTGCTCGTCCGGTGTGAGGTCGGCGTCGTCGAGGGCGGCGAAGCGCTCGAGCCACCGGTCCTCGTCGCGTTCGACGGCCGCCACGGCGGACGCGCTGAGATCGGGCAGCGCCTCGTCGTACTCCGTGAGCCCGAGGTTGGTGCCGAGCGTGGGCCGGGCGTCGAGCTGGGCGGCGATCAGATCGCGCGCGAGCCCGTCGAAGGGCCGCGGTCCTGTGGGGATGGGCATGGCGGGACGCTACACGGGTGCGATGCTGAGGGTGTGAGCGAGTACGACGAGCGGCTGTGGGTGCCGTGGCGGTGGTGGGCCGTTCCGGGCTTCTTCCTGTGGACGCTGTGGCTGGCCTACGCCGCCTATCTCGGGCAGGGTGTGGCGCTGGCGGTGACGGCGCTGGCCGCGGCGGTCGTGGGAGGGGGGCTCGTGACGTACGGGGG
>JBOHCZ010000211.1:0-3011 GCA_050699195.1 Streptomycetales bacterium | reverse complement strand
GCCTGCGCGAGGAGCGTGGCGTCGCGGTGCACGAGAAGCGTCGGCCCGGTCACGGGGCGGGCGCCCGCTCGCGCGGCAGTGCCCTGCGCAGCGCGCTCGCGTAGATGTCGTCGGGGTCGAGCCACCGGAGCTCCTCGGCGACGGCCTCCGCCTCCGGCCGCCGCTTCAGCGCGACCAGACGGTCCACCCGTCCCGGCATCGTCAGGAGGGCGACGCGGCCGTCGGGGCGGGTGACCGCGATGTCCCCGTCCTCGGTGCCCAGCCGTACGGCGGTGATGCCCGGTCCGGCCGAGTCGGCGCGGGTGACGCCGACCTCCAGCCGGTCACGCAGCCACAAGGCGAGCAGCTCCGCGCTCGGGTTATCGGGCTCGGCCTCGACGGCGCCGCCCGTGACCCGGACGCGATGCTGGTCGAGGGCAGCGGCGAGGAGGCTGCGCCAGGGGGTGAGCCGGGTCCACGCGAGGTCGGTGTCGCCGGGGTGGTAGCCCCGCGCCCGCCACCCGATCTCCTCGAGCGGGCGGGAGGCCCGCGCGGCGTCGGTGATGCGGCGCTGGGCGAGCCGCCCGAGCGGGTCGCCGTAGGGCACCTCGGGCCCCCGGTCCGGCCACCACGTGACGACCGGCGTGTCGGGCAGCAGCAGGGGGAGTACGGCCGAGTCGGCGTGCTCGGCCAGCGGCCCGTACAGGCGCAGCAGCAACGCCTCGCCGGGACCCGTCTCGCCGGTGATCCGGATCTCGGCGTCGAGCCGGCCCGTCGGGCCCGCCGGGCTGGCG
Organism: Streptomycetales bacterium; assembly: GCA_050699195.1. Lineage (GTDB taxonomy): Bacteria > Actinomycetota > Actinomycetes > JBOHCZ01 > JBOHCZ01 > JBOHCZ01. The sequence goes on along the minus strand of JBOHCZ010000211.1, from coordinate 2,238 downwards.
GTCACTGCGATGATCCGGCAGGGGTGTTCCCGGGCCGCCTCGGCCGCGGCGCGCACAGCGTGGCGGTGGTCGCCGTCGCCGGCCGCGATGACCAGGGTGAGCACCATGCCCAGCGCGGGGCAGCCGGTGCTGCGGCGGATGTCGACCAACGCCGCGTTGATGCGGGCGGACGAGGTGTCGTCGAGGTCGATGATCACGCAACCCACCCTAAGGGCGACGCCAGCTGCGGCCGTCACGTGCGAGCATGTCGCCGGCCGCCGCCGGCCCCCACGTCCCGGCCGGGTAGGACGCGGGCGAGCCGAGACCGGCCCAGCACTCCTCGACCGGGTCGAGGATCCGCCAGGACAGCTCGACCTCGTCCGCCCGTGGGAACAGCGGCGGGTCGCCGAGGAGCACGTCGAGGAGCAGCCGCTCGTAGGCCGCCGGGCTCGACTCGGTGAAGGACTCGCCGTAGGCGAAGTCCATGGTCACGTCGCGCACCTCCATCGCCGTGCCCGGAACCTTCGCCCCGAAACGCACCATCACCCCCTCGTCCGGCTGGACGCGGATGACGAGGGCGTTCTGTCCGAGCGTCTCCGTGGCGGTCTCGCTGAACGGCAGGTGCGGAGCGCGCTGGAACACGACGGCCACCTCGGTCACACGCCGTCCGAGCCGCTTGCCGGTACGCAGGTAGAACGGCACCCCGGCCCACCTGCGGGTGTCGACCTCGAGTTTCATCGCGGCGTAGGTCTCGGTCCGCGAGCCCGGCGCGATGCCCTCCTCCTCGAGGTAGCCGGGCACCCGGACGCCGCCCTGCCACCCGGAGGAGTACTGGCCGCGCGCCGTGTGGGCCGCGAGATCACCGGGCAGCCGCACGGCGGAGAGCGCCTTGCATTTCTCCGCGGTCAGCGCGTCGGCCTCGAACGACACTGGCTCCTCCATCGCGGTCAGCGCGACGAGCTGCAGCAGGTGGTTCTGGATCACGTCGCGGGCCGCGCCGATGCCGTCGTAGTAGCCGGCCCGGCCCTCCACCCCGATGTCCTCGGCCATCGTGATCTGCACGTGGTCGACGTAGCGACGGTTCCAGATCGGCTCGAACATCGCGTTGGCGAAGCGCAGGGCCAGGATGTTCTGGACGGTCTCCTTGCCGAGGTAGTGGTCGATGCGGAACACCGCATCCGGGGGGAAGACCTCACTCACCACGCGGTTGAGCTCGCGGGCGCTCTCCAGGTCGTGGCCGAAGGGCTTCTCGACGACGACGCGGCGCCAGGCGTCCGGTTCGCCCGCGTCGGCGAGGCCCTGGTCGCGGAGCTGGCGTAGCACGGTGGGGAAGAACCTCGGGGGGATCGACAGGTAGAAGGCGTGGTTGCCGCCCGTCCCCCGCACGGCGTCGAGCTCGTCCACGGTGGTGCGGAGCCGCTCGAACGCCGCCGGGTCGCCGAACTCACCTGGGACGAAGCGGAATCCCGCGGCGAGCTGGTCCCACACCTCCTCGCGGAACGGCGTTCTCGCGTGCCTCTTCACCGCGTCGTGCACCACCCGGGCGAAGTCCTCGCCCGCCCAGTCGCGCCGGGCGAACCCCACCATGGCGAAACCCGGGGGCAGCATCCCCCGGTTCGCCAGGTCATAGACCGCCGGCATGAGCTTCTTGCGGGCCAGGTCGCCCGTCACCCCGAAGATCACCAGACCCGAAGGCCCGGCGACCCGCGGAACCCTGCGGTCCTGGGGGTCCCGGAGGGGGTTCCTCCACGGCGTGCCCGCGCCGGTGCGAGATGACCCGGTGCCCGCTGTCGCGCTGTGTGTCACGGCCCTCTCACCCTGCTCTCACCCGGTGTCCAGGGCACGTCCGGCAGCTCCCTGATCGCGGCGTGCAGCCGCCGCAGCCCGGTCTCGCGGTCGCGCAGGTGGAGGCGTACGGCCGGCCGGCCCCGTCCCGCCAGCGCCCGCAGGTCGCCCAGCGCCTGGGCCGTCTCGAGGCGCCCGAAGGTGTACGGCCGTCCGGGTACCGGCAGGTCGGCGCCCAGCTGTCCGGGCAGGGCACCGGTGATCTGCAGGAACGCCCCGTTCTGCGGGCCGCCCTTGTGGTACTGCCCCGTCGAGTGGAGGTAGCGCGGACCCCATCCGAAGGTCACCTGGGGCCCGCCTGCGGCGCTGAGCCGGCTCGCGAGCTGCGGCCGCAGCGCGGCCGCGTCGGCGTCGCCCACGCGGTCCAGGTAAGCCAGGATCGCGAGGTAGCCGCGCGGCGGGACGGCCTCGAGG
>JBOHCZ010000210.1:0-5242 GCA_050699195.1 Streptomycetales bacterium | reverse complement strand
CCTCCAGGGCGGTCCGGAAGTCGATGATGTCGTCGATCTCGCCGGTGTGCTCGCGCATCCGGGCCCGCCAGTCCTCGACCGGGCGGCGCAGCTCGGTGACGAACGTGCCGCCCCGGGCGCCCCGGCGGACCTCGACGTAGCCGCCGTCCTGCAGGATCCTGATGGCCTCGCGGAGGCTGACCCGCGCGACGCCCAGCCGCTCGGCGAGCTCGCGTTCGGCGGGCAGCCGGTCACCGGGGCCCAGCTCGCCGCGGTGGATCAGGCTGCGTAGGTACTCCGCGACGCCCTGGGTCAACGTCATGGACGTGACGACGCGGCTCATGGCACGGAGATTACCCGGCGCACCGCGTCCGAGCTCGTCGCGCACCACGCCGGCGTTCCGGTCAGGATCGGGTGTCCACAGGCTTCCGATGTCATCCGGTTCGGTAGGCGGCCGAGCGATGCCGAATGTCAAGCACGATCACCGCGTGCTTGGGGTCATCGATCTCGTACAACCCCCGCCAGTCGCGGGCGAGCCGGGCGCTGTAGATGCCGGTCAGTTCCTCTCGGAGGGGCTTGCCCATCCGCTGCGGGTTCTCGAGAAGCGGACCGGTGATGAACTCCACGGCCGCGGCGGCGATCTCCGAGGGGAGCCGCTCGGCCAGGGCTCGACGGGCCGGGGCCGCGGTGCCCAGCTCGTACGTGCCGGTCACGAAGCGCGACGCCCCCGCAGCAGGGCCCGTACGGCCGCGGTGCCGTAGACGACATCGCCCTCGCGCGCCTCGGCGAGGGCTCGCAAGGCTTCGGGATCCGCTTTGATCTCGGTGGTCTCCCGCAGAGCGAGGTAGGTCTCGATGGCGTGCACCACGGTCTGGTGCACGCTGCGACGGTCTTCCTCGGCGGCGGTGCGGAGCTCGGCGGCAAGCTCGGCCGGGAGACGCAATGTCATGGCCATACCATGATGGTAGCAAAGAGCACCTCGTTGCCTCGGCGTTCGGGCCGCTTGGCTCAGGTCGCCGTCGGCGGCGTCTCAAAGCCGCACTGGGGCCCGGCTGCCCGCGCCAGCCTCAGGTCAAGAGTCGCGACCTTGGAGCCCAAAGACTCGGCAAGCGCGACGTACCAGGCGTCGTAGGACGTGACGTTGCCTCGCAGGTCCCACACCCTGGGCGCAAACGGCGCGTACGGGAAGAGCTCCACCCGCATGTCGAGCAGGTCCGCATGGGCCATCGCTGCCACGTCAGCGGTGATCTCACCCATCGCGGCGGCCCGGAGCAAGATGTTGGCAGCCGCGACGGGCATCAGATGCGGGGCGCTGAGCGGCTCGGTTGCCAGCAGCGACTCCGCCCATGTGCCCGTGCTACCGGTATCGACCAGCGCCGACACCACAAGCGAGGCATCGACGACCAGGGTCACCGGCGATCCGCGTCTCGGTGCGACACGATCCGCTCCGGCGCCAGGACGGAGCCTGTCGCGGCCTTCCGCCCGCGGATGCGCTGCACCAGCGTTTCAACGTCCGGCTGACGGGCGAGCTCGATGAGCCGGGAGCGCAGGTACTCCTGCAGGGACCGGCCCGTCAGGGCTGCACGGGCTGCCAACTCGTCCCTGGTCTCGTCAGGTACATCACGGATCGTGATTGAGGTAGGCATGCAATCACGATGCAGCTAATGATGCTGGATCGCAATTCCCCCTTGGGAGTCGATTCGCACCCGCCGGAGGGCCGCACCACATCCACGGACTCCCTTGACAGGGTGTCTCGCAGGTGTTGGCATGGCAGGGAAAGGTCCGTGGTCCGGACCGCAGACCATTGGTACGACGCGGCGACCCTGCGGCCCGGCCGCTGTAGACGGCATGAGGAGGGCACGTGTGCGGCATCGTCGGCCTGCATCTCAAGACCGCCGATCTGTACCCCCGGCTGGGGGAGCTGCTCACCCCGATGCTCGAGTGCATGACGAGCCGGGGCCCGGACTCGGCCGGCATCGCTCTCTACCAGGATGCCCGGTACGGCCCGAACAACCCGGACGGCCTGTACGGCCTGTACGGCGGCGACGAGCCGCGCCAGCCGCTGTTCCGTTACTCCGTCCGGCCCGACACGCCGGTCGACTGGGATGCGCTCACCCGCCGGCTCGCCGCTGAGCTGGGCACACCCGTGCACGTCGAGCGCCACGCCGAGGCCGCGACCCTCGTCTCGGCCGCCGACCACCGCGACCTCCTCGATGCGCTGCGCGGCACCGCCCCGGAGGTCGTACTCGTGGCGTACGGCCGGGCCATGGAGGTCTACAAGGACGTGGGGGCGCCAGCCGACATCTGCGAGCGGTACGGCGTCCGCAAGCGCGCGGGCTACCAGGGCGCCGGCCACACCCGGATGGCCACCGAGTCGGCGGTCACGACCGACCACTCGCACCCCTTCGCCCCGGCGGCAGACCTGGCGCTGGTCCACAACGGGTCGTTCTCGAACTACGCGTCGGTGCGGCGCCGCCTCGCCCGGGAGGGCGTGCACTGCCGTACGGACAACGACTCCGAGGTGGCCGCCCGCTACATCGCCCGCCGGATGGAGCGCGGCGCGGACCTGGGCGACGCGCTGCGGATGGTCCTCAAGGACTTCGACGGCTTCTTCACGCTGCTGGTCACCACCCGTACCCAGTTCGCGGTGGTCCGCGACTCGTTCGCATGCAAACCGGCCGTCATCGCCGAGACGCCCGACTACGTCGCCGTAGCGTCGGAGTACCACGCGCTGGCGGGGCTGCCCGCCATCGCGGACGCGGAGGTGTTCGAGCCGGTCCCCGAGGAGGTCTACACGTGGACCCGCTGAGCTGCGCCGACCTCACCACCCGGGAGATCAACGCGGCCCTGGCCGGGCTGCCCGACGGCGCCCACGCCCGCATCGCCGACCCCGGCGGCCGCCACAACCTCGCGGTCGGCCTGACCAACCGCATCTCCGTCACGATCGCGGGGAACGCGGGGTACTTCATCGGGGGGCTCTGCGACGGGCCGGACGTCACGGTCGAGGGCTTCGTCGGCTGGTCGGTCGGTGAGAACCTGATGAGCGGCACGGTACGGGTCCGCGGCAACGCCTCCGAGTGCGCGGCGGCCTCGGCGCGCGGCGGCACGGTCATCGTCGAGGGCGACGCCTCCTCACGCGCCGCGATCTCCCTCAAGGGCGGCACCCTGCTGGTGGGTGGCGACGTGGGGCACATGAGCGCGTTCATGGCCCAGGCCGGCGTCATGGTGGTGGGCGGCGACGCGGGCCCGGCGCTGGGCGACTCGCTGTACGAGACGGTGATCTACGTGGCCGGCCGCATCGCGTCGCTGGGCTCCGACGCCCGTACCGAGGAGCTGGGCGCCGACGACGTACTGCTCGTCAAGGGACTCGTCGAGCTGGCCGGGTTCGACCACATCGACCCCGAGAACGTCACCAGGGTCGCCTCGGCCCGCCAGCTCTACAACTTCGACGCGCTGAAGGACCAGGCCTACTGATGAGCAGCCCCCTGCCGATGGACGCCCGGCGGCGCAGCCACGCCTTCCCGCCCGAGGTCGTGGCGCAGATCCAGCGGATGGCGCAGGAGGGGCACTACGAGATCCGCGGCTGGGGAGCCAAGCGCGCCCTGCCCACGTTCGACGACCTGCTCTTCCTCACCGCGTCGATCACGCGCTACCCGCTCGAGGGCTACCGGGAGCGCTGCGACACCCGGACGGTGCTGGGCACCCGGCACGCGAAGTACCCGATCGAGCTCGACATCCCCATCACCATCGCCGGCATGAGCTTCGGCGCGCTCTCGGCGCACGCCAAGGAGGCGCTGGGGCGGGCGGCCAGCGCCGTCGGCACCTCGACCACGACAGGCGACGGCGGCATGACGCCCGAGGAGCGTGCCGCTTCCAAGCTGCTGGTCTACCAGTGCCTGCCGTCGCGGTACGGCTTCGACCCGGCGCACCTGCGACAGGCCGACGCCATCGAGGTCGTCGTCGGCCAGGGCGCCAAGCCGGGCGGCGGCGGGATGCTGCTGGGGCAGAAGGTCAGCGAGCGGGTGGCGGGGATGCGTACCCTGCCGCCCGGCATCGACCAGCGCTCCGCGTCGCGGCACCCGGACTGGGTGGGCCCTGACGACCTGCGCATCAAGATCGAGGAGCTGCGCGAGGCGACCGGCTGGGAGAAGCCGGTGTACGTCAAGATCGGCGCGACCCGGGTGCACAACGACGTCAAGCTGGCCATCGAGGCCGGGGCGGACGTGGTGGTCGTCGACGGCATGCAGGGCGGCACCGGCGCCACCCAGGACGCCTTCCTCGAGCACGCCGGCATCCCCACGCTGGCCGCGGTGCGGATCGCCGCCGAGGCGCTGGCCGAGATGGGCCTGGCGGACGAGATCCAGCTCGTGGTCTCGGGCGGCATCCGCTCCGGCGCCGACGTGGCCAAGGCCCTCGCCCTGGGCGCGACCGCGGTCTCGATGGGCGTGGCCCCGCTCGTCGCGCTCGGCTGCAACAGCCGTACCTACCGGCAGGACGGCGCCGAACACGACGCCACCGCCGACTACCGGGCGCTCGGCACCGAGCCCGGGTACTGCCACCACATGCAGACCGGCATGTGCCCGGTGGGCATCGCGACCCAGGACCCTGAGCTGGAGTCCAGGCTCGACCCGGAGTGGGGCGCCCGCCGCGTCGCCAACTACCTCAAGTCGGTCACGATGGAGCTCACCGCGCTGGCGCGCGCGTGCGGCAAGTCCGACGTGCACAACCTCGAGCCCGAGGACCTCGTCGCCACGACGGTCGAGGCCGCCGCGATGGCACGGGTGCCGCTGGCCGGCACCGGCTGGATCCCCGGACATTCCACAGGCGGCCGGTAGCCGCCACCACGAGCCAGCACACGACGAGGAGAGAGTCATGTCCGACGCCCGCGAGGAGCTCAGATCACGCGCCAGCGAGGACGGCATCGAGTTCTTCCTGGCGATGTTCGTCGACATGCACGGCAAGCCGTGTGCCAAGGCCGTCCCCGCGTCGAGCTTCGACATGCTCGTGGAGGACGGCGCGGGGTTCGCGGGGTTCGCGGTGGGAGACATCGGCCAGTCACCCGCCGACCCCGACCTCATGGCCATCCCGGACCCCGCGTCCTACACCCCGCTGCCCTGGAAGCCGGGCGTCGCCGTGCTGCACTGCGACCCGCACGTGAACGGCGAACCCTGGCCGTACGCCCCCCGGGTGATCCTCAAGCGCCAGCTCGACCGGCTCCGCGACGAGCGCGGCTGGAGCTTCAAGACCGGCGTCGAGGCGGAGT
>JBOHCZ010000209.1:0-10542 GCA_050699195.1 Streptomycetales bacterium | reverse complement strand
GCGAGCAGCGCGCCCGTGCCGTCCTTGCGGGCGAGCCCCATCTCGAGGGCCTCCTTGCGCGCGGCCAGGGCAGCGCGCTCCCGGGACGCCTCGCGTTCGCTGGCCTGCAGCGAGACCAGCCGTTCCTCGGCGGCGGCGTGCGCCGTGCCGGCAGCGTCGTACTCCGCCCCCAGGCCGACCTCGGCCGCATCGGTGCCGGCCGTCTCGGACTCCAGGGCCTCGAGCTCCTGGCGGGTCCGACGGACCCTGCCGGCTGCCTCGTCGAGCGCAGCGGTGAGCCGCTCCAGTTCGGACTCGCTCGCCGCTGCCCGGCTCCTGAGTGCGTCGACGCGCTCCGACAGCCGTGCGATCCCCTCGCGCCGGTCGGCGGCGGCTCGCAGGCCCGCGGTCAGCCGCCGCTCCTCGTCTGCCTGGGCACTCTCGGCCGTGCTGCGCCGGCCGATCGCGTCATGCAGGACGGCCCGGGCCCGGGCGGCTTCCTCCTCGAGCTCGCGCTCCTGGGCGCGGATCTGCCCGGCCTCGCGCTCGAGCTCGTCGGGATCCCGCCCGCGGCGCTCCTCCTCGGGCCCCTGGGACAGGTGCCGGCTGCGCTCGGCCGCCAGGTTGGCCGTGCCGCGGAACCGCTCCCGCAGCGACGAGCAGCGGTACCAGGTCTCCTGGGCGAGCGCGAGCCGTGGCGCGTCGGCCTCCGCCGCCCGTTCCAGCTCGGCCTCGCGGGCCTGCGCCGCGGCCAGCTCGTGTTCGACCGTTGCCCGGCGCTCCCGGATGAGCTGCTCGTCGGCGATCTCCGCGGCCAGCGCCTCCCGAAGGGTCGCGAGGTCGTCAGCGAGCAGGCGCAGCCGCGCGTCACGCAGGTCGGCCTGCACCACCTGGGCCTTCCGCGCCACCTCCGCCTGCCTGCCGAGCGGTTTGAGCTGGCGGCGCAGCTCCGCGATGAGATCCTGGAGCCGGGTGAGATTGGCTTGCATGGCGTCGAGCTTGCGCAGCGCCTTCTCCTTGCGCTTGCGATGCTTGAGGACGCCGGCTGCCTCCTCGATGAAGCCCCGCCGCTCCTCGGGCGAGGCCGAGAGCACGTCCTCCAGCCGGCCCTGCCCGACCACGACGTGCATCTCCCGGCCGATCCCGGAGTCGGAGAGCAGCTCCTGAACATCGAGCAGGCGGCAACTGTCCCCGTTGATGGCATACTCCGACCCGCCGCTCCGGAACATGATCCGGGAGATCGTGACCTCGGAGTAGTCGATGGGCAACGCGCCGTCGGTGTTGTCGATCGTGAGCGACACCTGGGCACGGCCAAGTGGAGGCTTCCCGGACGTGCCGGCGAAGATGACGTCCTCCATCTTGCCGCCGCGCAGGCTCTTGGCTCCCTGCTCGCCCATGACCCACGCCAGGGCGTCAACGACGTTGGATTTGCCCGAGCCGTTCGGACCGACGACGCACGTGATCCCCGGCTCGAAGCGCAGCGTCGTCGCGGACGCGAAGGACTTGAAGCCGCGCAGAGTGAGGCTCTTCAGGTGCACGTGCGGCAACTCCTCACCGGGCCCGCGGAGGGCGGACCCGGGCTGGGCTCTCGGGGATGAGCTGACCGCGTAGCACCTTACCTGCGCCCCGCGTCAGGCCGGCGGAATCACACCCCGTCCACTCCGCCGGGTCATGAGAAAGGGACGCCGGGTCGGCGTCCCTGAAGTGCACGGAGCATGTCCATCAACTGCGTTGTCTCAGGTGAAGGCAGGCTCCGAAGGGGAAGTTTCGAGCGTCTCGAGCAGCTTCTCGTCATGAGCGGCAGCCGCCAGTGCGTCATTCTCGGCCTGTATCTTGATGAGCTCGGACTCGAGGTCGCGTACGCGCTGCTGGAGACGTCGCATCTCGGCGATCAGTCGGGGGTCGGGACCACCGACATATCCGAGGAGCGCCTTCGCCATCGAGGGGTCCTCCACGCTGAGTGACCGACCAGATTCACTTGGCCAGGTTAGGCCACCCCGCTACCCGGAGGCATGCAGAGGTGGATGCGGTAGTTTCAGGGTCGCATCTTGCGGGTCCTCGGTCAAGCTCGCCCGGACACGGGCGGGTTACCCGGCCCACCGGGGCGTGACGAAGCGCAGGTCAGCTCACCGCTCGACGAACCCGCGGAGACCTCCGCGCGCCGGCCCCCACTGCTCGGTGACCCCAGCGACTTTCCCGGGGGCGCCGGGCCCCTTCAGCAGTTCGGCGAGTGTCCGGCAGGCCGCCTCGGGACCCTCGGCGACGACCTCGACCCGTCCGTCGGCGAGATTGGTGGCAGTGCCGGCGAGCCCAAGCTCCAGCGCCCGAGAACGCGTCCACCACCGGAAGCCCACCCCCTGGACACACCCCCGAATCCAGGCGGTGAGACGGACCTCGCCTTTCACGCAAATTCCCCCTTTCGGGGTCCCCGTCCGTAACGTCGCCTCTCGCCCGGAGGAAGGGTAGCCGTAGGGACTTCGTGCGATACATGCGATCTGGAGAAGGATGACCCCGACCGGGCAGGGCGCCGGCGAGCCCAGCAGCCGGCGATCCCCCAGCAGCACCGTACGAACCGCCGCGCTGGCCGGTGCGGCACTGCTCGCGGCCGGTCTCGGCACCGTCCTGTTCACGGGCGGACACGCCGGGCTCCGGTACGGCACCGTCGACGCCTCTCCTCGCGCCGAGCGGGAATCCGCTCCCCCAGACGCCGGCGGGCGCCCCTACCCTGACTCCCTCCGCGATGACACGCCGGCACCCGTCGTGCCCGCTCCCCGCCCATCCCCGACCTCAGGGTCCCCGCGGGAGCGCGGCGCCCCCGCGGCCCCGGACCGGGCGGGAGAGGCCGGCAGGACCGACCCGGCGGTCACCCCCAAGGCTGGTACCGGTACCGCCGGTCCCCCCGAGGTGGGCCGGCCGGCGTCGGCACAGCCTCCATCCCGCCCGTCGCGACCGGCCGACGAACTGGAGCGGCGGGTGTTCGAGCTGACGAACGCGGCGCGTGCCCGCTACGGTTGCCGGCCCCTGCGCCTGGACCGCAGACTCCGCGCAACCGCACGCGACCACAGCCGCGACATGGCAGACCGGGGTTCTCTCGCGCACAGGTCGTCGGACGGCGAGAAGCCGTGGGAGCGTTCCTGGGAGCACGGCTACTTCTACTACTGGAGCGAGAACCTCGCGCACGGCGAGCGCACCGCGCAGCAGGTCCTCGACGTCTGGATGAGTGATGCCCGCAGCCGCGCCGATATCCTCGACTGCGGTGTCGAGGCACTCGGTGTGGGAGTAGCCGTCAGGCAGGGCGCCCCCTGGTGGACGCAGATGTTCGGATTCCGCTAACAGGAACTCTGCTCACTGACCGCCCGGCCGCGGGGGGCGGTCAGTAGCGTGCCCCCCGGGGACGGTGCTGGCACACCGGGCAGAGATAGCTCGACCGGTTCATGAACGGCTCCCGGCGGATGGGGGTACCGCACCGGCTGCACGGGCGCCCCGCCCGGCCGTACACATTGAGCGAACGCTCGAAGTAGCCGCTCTGCCCGTTCACGTTCACGTACAGGCTGTCGAAGGACGTGCCGCCCTGCGCGAGCGCCTCGGTCATCACCTCGCGTACGGCGTCGAGCACTGCGCGCACCTCGGCTCTGCGGACACCCTCCGTCCGGCGCGCGTAGTGCAGCCCGGCCCGCCACAGCGCCTCGTCGGCGTAGATGTTGCCGACCCCACTCACGAGTGTCTGGTCGAGCAGGGCCCGCTTGAGGTTGCTGCGGCGGCGGCGCAGTGCGCGGAAGAACTCCTCGGGGTCGAACGACCGGTCGAGCGGGTCGGGTGCGATGTGCGCGATCGACGGCGGCAGGCGGGACCCGGCGAGCTCCACGGCGAGCCCCCCGAACGTCCGCTGGTCGACGAAGCGCAGCTCGTACCCCCCGTCGGTGAACGCGAGGCGTACCCGCGTGTGGGTCTCGGGGGGCGACTCGGGCGGCCGGATGAGGAACTGCCCGCTCATGCCGAGATGGGCGAGCAGGGCATCGCCGGAGTCAAGCGGCAGCCAGAGGTACTTGCCGCGCCGGCGCGCGCCTTCGATGCGCCGCCCGACGAGCAGCGTCGTGAAGTCGGCGGCCCCCGCGACATGGCGTCGGACGGCTCGGGGGTGACCGACCCCGACGGCGTCGATGGTCCGGCCGGCGGCGAATCGCGCCAGTCCCCGGCGCACCACCTCGACCTCGGGAAGCTCCGGCACCTGACCTCCGACTAGGGGTCGCACCTGGCGCCGGCCCGGTCACCGACGGATCGATCCTCATCGTGGCCGGTGAGGCCCGCAGACTCGAGCCGGATCCGGATCGCGGTCCAGGCCGCCTCGGCGGCCTGCTGCTCGGCCTCCTTCTTGCTACGCCCGGTGCCGTTGCCGTAGTCCGTGCCGCCCACCCGCGCGACGGCGGTGAAGGTCTTCTCGTGGTCGGGGCCGGTCTCGGAGACGGCGTAATCCGGCACGCCGAGCCCCGCTCCCGCGGTGAGCTCCTGCAGGCTCGTCTTCCAGTCGAGCCCGGCCCCGAGCGAGGCCGACTGCTCGATCAGCGGGTCGAAGAGCCGGTGGATGAGCGAGGCCGCGACATCGAGTCCCAGGTCGAGGTAGACCGCCCCGATCAGGGCCTCCAGGGTGTCGGCGAGTATCGACGACTTGTCCCGCCCGCCGGTGCCCTCCTCGCCCCGCCCGAGTCGCACGAACCGGCCCAGGTCCAGCGCCCGCCCGACGTCTGCGAGCGCACGCATGTTCACCACCGCGGCCCGCAGCTTCGCCAGCTGCCCCTCGGGAAGATCCGGGTGCACGCGGTAGAGCGTGTCGGTGACGACGAGGCCCAACACGGAGTCGCCGAGGAACTCCAGGCGCTCGTTGGTCGGGAGCCCGCCGTTCTCGTACGCGTACGAGCGATGCGTCAGGGCCCGCTCCAGCAGGGCCGCGTCCACCTCCAGGCCAAGCCGGAGTCCCAGCGCAGCGTAAGGCGAGGTGTGGGCGGCCCCGCCAGAGTGGGCCGCCCACCCCGAACGCTCGTCGGCTCGCCGCTGCGTGGACATGACGACCGGGAGGTCAGACGTCGAGGACCTGGCGGCGGTTGTAGGTGCCGCAGGTTGGGCAGGCGCGGTGCGGCAGCTTGGGCTCGCGGCAGCGGTCACACGTCGCGAGTGCCGGCATGGAGGCCTTCCACCGGGCGCGACGAGACCTGGTGTTGCTTCGTGACATCTTGCGCTTGGGAACCGCCACGTCTACCTCTCCTCATCGTCTCCTACGTCCCGCACGTCGGCGGGACGTCCACCGGCAGGCTCCTCGTCGAGGAGCCCCTCGAGGGCCGCCCACCGGGGGTCGATCGCCTCGTGCCGGTGGCCGGGGTCGTCCGCCAGGCGCGCCCCGCAGGCGGAGCACAGACCCGGACAGTCATCCCGGCACACCGGCTGGAACGGCAGCGCGAGCACCACCGCGTCCCTGACCACCGGGTCGAGATCGAGCATGTCACCCTCGACCCACAGCGTCTCCTCATCCTCGGCGTCGTGGTCGGGGTAGACGTACAACTCCTGAAACTCGACCTCGAGATCGTTCTCGAGCGGTTCCAGGCAGCGCACGCACTCCCCGGCCAGCGGTGCCTGTGCGGTGCCGGACACCAGCACACCCTCCATCACCGACTCGAGCCGGAACTCCAGCTCGAGGTCGGCGCCCTCGGGCACACCGAGCATGTCGATGCCGAGATCCGACGGTGCCGGAACAGTGCGGGAAAGCGTGCGCATCGTCCCCGGCCTGCGAGCGAGCTCGCGGGTGTCGATCACCAACGGGGCGCGGGGATCGAGGCGGTTCAGTGCTCTCCTGCTCTCTTCGGGCATGACGGATCACGGCTAGGGGCCGAAGGGCAAGATTACCTGAGCCGCAGGCGTCCATCCAAGCGCGCACGTCACAGCACCCGTCGCGTCACCCTCCTCGCGCCTCGGAAGACCTGGCGGTGGCAGCGTCGGCGGGGCGCAGGTGCTCTGCCACGCCCTGGTGTTCGCCGAAGGCATCCCGCTCTCGGTGCACGGCCGCGAGCGCGTTGTTCAGCGCGACCTCGAAATGCGCGAGCCTGCGGTCGGCGTACTCGTCGGCCTCCAGTCGGATGTCCGTCGCCTCGCGCAGCGCCCGTTCATGGACGTCCTCGGCCCACCGGGTCGCCTCGCGCACCACCTCGGCGTCGGCGACCAGCGAGTCCTGGCGCGCCCGTGCCTCGTCGATCACGCGCTCAGCCTCCCGGCGGCCCTCGTCGATCACCGCCTCGCGGTCCCGCAGCAGCAGCTCGGCGTGCGCGAACTCCTCGGGAAGGAGCTCGCGGATCTCGTCGAGGAGCGCGAGCGCCTCGACACGGTTGACGATGCAGGAGGCGGACATCGGCAGAGCGCGGGCGTTCTCGACGACGGCGCTCAGCTCGTCGAGCTTGTCATGCACATCCACGGGCTGGAGATCTCCTCGGCCTCCGGGAGCAGCGGCCCCCGGCGGAACGGATCACCCCTGGGCCAGACGCTCGGTGAGTCGATGCTGCACGACCTCGGGGACCAGCCCCGAGACATCGCCACCGTACCCCGCAACCTCCTTGATGAGGCTGGATGAGAGGAAACTGTAGAGCGGATTGGTGGCGACGAAGAGCGTCTCCACCTCGGCAAGGCGGTGGTTCATCTGGGCCATCTGCAGCTCGTAGTCGAAGTCGCTGACCGCGCGCAAGCCTTTGACGATCGCCTGGATCCCCCGCTCCCGGCAGAACGCGACGAGCAGGCCGTCGAATGCCTCGATGACGATGTTGCCGTACTTGGCCGTCGTCTCCCGCAGCATCTCGATGCGCTCGTCGATCGAGAACAGCCCGGCCTTGCTCCGGTTGACGAGAACGGCGACCGTCACCTCGTCGGAGAGCTGGGACGCGCGGCCGATGATGTCCAGGTGACCGTAGGTCACCGGATCGAACGACCCTGGGCAGACGACTCGGTGCACGGCTTGCTCCTCGTAGCACTCACATTCTCCGCGGCGCGCGCCGACCGTACCAAAGAGTCCCCTCGCCGTAGCGGCGGGACCGTGCGGGCCGGAAGCCGTCCGGCCAGCCGAACCGGCCCCCCCGGGTCGCCCGTTCGACCACGACGATCGCCCCAGGAGCGAGCCATCCCAGGGAGTCCGCGTCGCCCAGGACGGCGGCCACGTCCCCGTCGGGGAGCTCGTAGGGCGGGTCGAGGAAGGCGATGTCGAAGGCCTCCCCTGAGCAGGGCAGGGAGACCAGCCGCTCCACCCTGGTGACGACGACCTCGGCCCCGGGAAGGCCGACCCGGCCGGCGTTGTCGCGGATGCGCCGAGCGGCGCGCGGGTCGGACTCCACGAGCAGGGCGACGCTCGCACCCCGGCTGAGCGCCTCGAGACCCACCGCGCCCGAGCCGGCGTACAGGTCGAGCACCCGGGCCCCCGCGAGCGGGCCGTGCAGCGACTCGAGCGTGGAGAACAGCCCCTCGCGGGTGCGGTCGGAGGTCGGCCGGGTGCCCTGCCCCGCCGGAGCCACCAGCCGGCGGCCCCGGGCACGGCCTGCGATGATCCGTGTCAACCCTTCTCCAAGAACTCCACTGAAGCGCCGCTGACCTGCGAAGACGTACCAGCAGTCCGCAGGGAGTCCGCAGCATCTCCAGTCTCCGGGCTCAGGTAGGCGTCCACCGCCGCCCGCGAGAGCCCGGCGGCGACGAACACGACTGCCCGCCACCGCACGGGTAGCTCGTCAGCGATCCGGTGGACGACCGTGACGGGCGGGATCATCAGGTCCTTGTGCCGCACCTGCGGCAGGGCGATCCGCGAGCAGGGCGAGGCCGCGATCACCCGGTCCTCGACCGCAGCGCGGAAGATCTGCCGAAGCGTCGCGTAGACGAGCCGCACGGTCCCCGGCTCGAGCCCGGTCACGGACAACCGCGCCACGAAACCCTGGATATCTGTACGACGAATCGAGATGAGCGGCACGGCGCCAAAGGTGGGCAACAGATGCACGCTCACGGTCGACGCGACACGGCCCGCAGTCTTCGGCCGCCACGACTGCGCGCGAGCCCATCGCGCGGTGTACGCCGCGAACGTCTCACGACCGCTGCGCGGGTCGACGTAGGCACCGGTGACCATGCTCGTGGTGACCTCATCCAGCCACCGCTGGGCGTCGACCTTCCGGCCGAAGTGGCGGGCATGCTCCCCGCCGGACGGGTCGCGGTGGCGGGACCGCGACCGTCCGTCAGGTCTCTTCTGGATACTGGCCATCGCCCGGCCCTCCCTCCCGCTTAACCGGCGGCAGCAGCCGAGCATCGCGGGCTTTCTGTACATACAGCTGCGCGGTGCGCCGCGATCCCAGGTCCAGCGCGTCCTGGACTGCTTTCGTCGGCGCGCCGGTGTCGTCGTCGGAGTAGATGCGCGCCACCTTCTCCAGTAGCGCGGGTGTCATCCGGCGCGGCCGACCCCGCCGCGCCCGCTCCGCCGTCCTGCTGATGTCTTCCTGCCGGAACAGGAACCCGACCATCGCGTAGGCAACCTCAATGAGCTTGTCCACGTTCATGCCTACGTCTACCGACCGCAGCCCCCGCCCCGACGGCTTCATCGTCGCGGTGAAATTCACCAGCTCCGGCCGCCCGTCCACCACCTTGATGTCGGCGACGACGTCCGGCTCTCCGTCGTGCCCCGTGAACACATAGCGCAGCTCGGCGAAGAGGGGCCCGTAGGGCGTCTTCACTTTGCGCAGCCCAGTCACCTCGACCTCGACGTTCCCCCTGTCCACAGCGGGGCCACCTCCGCAATCAAATTGCTGCGCAATTGCGTATCTATTCTGCGCACATGCGTCGCATACTGTCAACGACAGCCACGCACGAAAACGTGAAGGAGCGCCAACGTGGACGGGAAGTACCTCACCACCGCCGAACTGGCCCAACGGCTACGTACCAGCCCCGAGACCATCCGTTACTGGCGCCACCTCGGGCGCGGACCCCAAGGCTTCAAGCCGGGGCGGGTCGTTCTGTACCCCCTCGAGGACGTAGAGGCATGGGAAGTCGAGCTGCGCGAACAGCAGCGGAACCACACCCAACCGGCCGCCTGAAAATCGGGCCCCCTGGGCCGTGGAACCCGGAGGGCACTGAAGGGGAAGAGATGCTTGTACCCGCGGTGCACAACCTCCACAGCCCGCCGCTCCTGACGTCCGCCCTGGTCTACGCGACCCGGGGCTGGCCGGTGTTCCCGCTTCGGGGTAAGGCCCCGGCGTTTCAGTCCCCACATCCGGACGGAGACGCCCTCCGCCACGATGCAAGGGTGAGTGTGGCAAGCTCGGGCACGGGTTCTACGACGCCACCTGCGACGCAGCGGTCGTCCGCCGGTGGTGGGAAGCGAGTCCCGAGCGGAACATCGGCAGTCGCATCCCGGCGGGCCTGCTTGTGCTCGACGTGGACCCGCACGGCGGCGGTGACGACGCTCTAGCCAAGCTCAAGGCGCGGTACGGGCGCTTGCCGGAGACCCTGGCGTGCGTGTCAGGCCGCGGCGACGGCGGTCGCCATCTGGGTTCCCCCCGGATGCGGGGCGAGGGGCGGAGTGCACTACCTACATCAGCACCCCCCAGGGCCCCGGAAAGGTCGGCGTGTAGTTCTGTGACTCGGGATTTGTGGCTGTGTGACCGGTGTGGCGGCTGGCTGGGGTGGGTGTGACCTGCGGGCTTGGATGGGGGTTGCGAAATCACCCGTCCGAACCCGAGGTCACACCCGCATGTCATCTTCCCCCACGTCGCTGGCCGAGGCGAGTTCGACCCGTCATCAACGACTGCTGGTCGTGCTCGCGACGGTGCCTGACCCACGCGATCCGCGCGGGGTGCGCTACCCGCTGGCCGGGATGCTCGCGATCGCGATCACCGCGACCCTTGCCGGCTGCCGTCGTTCGCGGCCATCGGCCAGTGGGCGGGGGAGACCACGGGTGAACGTCTCGCCGCGTTCGGGTTGAGCGGCGCGGGTGCGCCGGATGAGTCGACGCTGCGGAAACTGTTCGCCCGCCTCGATGCGGACGCGCTTGGACACGGCGTTGGGGCTGTGGATGTGGACACGCACGTTCCGCACCGGCGGGCGTCGCGTGATCGCGCTCGATGGCAAGACCGTCCGCGGCGCACGCACCCGCCCACAGGGCAAGGCGCCTCACCTGATCGCCGCGTTCGACCACGGCGCCGGGGCCGTGCTCGGGCAGGTTTGCATCGCCGCGAAGGGCAACGAGATCCCCGCCGCCCGAACACTGTTGGGGAAGATGGACGTGGCGGGTGCGGTGGTGACCCTGGATGCGATGCACACCCAGACCGACACCGCCACATGGTGCGCCCCGGTGATCTTGGAGACCGGTTCGGTTGGTTGATGGCCTCTCAGCCAGCCATCGCGTGGGTCTCGTAGAACGCTTCCTCATATTCGAATGGAGGAGCGTTCTTACAATACGAGTGTAGCCTTTCCGAGTTGTACCATGCAACCCATTCCATGGTGTTCTTTGTCACGTCTACGAGGTCTTTCCACGGGCCGAGCCGGTCGATGAGTTCCCGC
>JBOHCZ010000208.1:0-4245 GCA_050699195.1 Streptomycetales bacterium | reverse complement strand
CGACCGCCCGGATGCCGGCAAGCAGCGCCGGGCGGCGCGCCGGTCAGCGCTTGGACGAGGGGCGCTTGGATGTGCGCGCGGCGCCCGAGCGCTTGGGCGCCGGCCCCTTCGCGCGCTTCTCCGCGAGCAGTTCGGCGGCCCGCTCCAACGCGACCGTCTCCACGTCGTCGCCCTGCCGCAGCGTCGCGTTGGTCTCACCGTCGGTGACGTAGGGGCCGAACCGGCCGGTCTTGACGACGACGGGCTTCCCGGTCGCCGGGTCCTCGC
The DNA here is from genome assembly GCA_050699195.1 of Streptomycetales bacterium. GTDB lineage: Bacteria > Actinomycetota > Actinomycetes > JBOHCZ01 > JBOHCZ01 > JBOHCZ01. The sequence continues at coordinate 3,978 of JBOHCZ010000208.1, read as the reverse complement.
CCAACTCCCTGAGCGGCTGCGCGCTGGCCCGCCCGCGCCGCTTGGGCTGGGCGTAGAGCCGCAGCGCCTCTTCGAGGGTGACCGTGAAGATCTGCTCCTCCGTGTCGAGGGACCGCGAGTCCCGGCCCCGCCGCAGATACGGGCCGTACCGGCCGTTCTGTGCGGTGATCTGCTCGCCGGTCTCGGGATCGGTGCCCACCGCGCGAGGCTGGCTGAGCAGCCGGAGAGCGTCGTCGAGGGTCACGGTGTCGAGGGACATCGACCGGAAGAGGGAGGCGGTCCGCGGCTTGTCCTTCACACCGTCGGGCAGGATCTCGGTCACGTACGGGCCGAACCGTCCGTCGCGCGCCGCGATCTCGCGCCCGGTGGCTGGGTCGATGCCCAGGTAGAGGTCACCGCTGGGCTTGTTGAGCAGCTCCTCCGCCTTCTCGAGGGTCAGCTCGTCGGGCGCGAGGTCGCGCGGCACGTTGGCGCGCTGGTCGCCGCGCTGGACGTACGGGCCGTACCGGCCGACCCGGACGACGACGTCGCTGCCCAGCGGCAGGGAGTTGACCTCGCGCGCGTCGATGTCCGCGAGATCGGTGACGAGCTCCTTGAGCCCGGCGAGATGGTCCTGCTCGTCGCCGAAGTAGAAGCGGCGCAGCCACGGCACGGCCTCGGCCTCGCCCCTGGCGATGCGGTCGAGGTCGCCCTCCATTCGCGCGGTGAAGTCATAGTCGACGAGATGCCCGAAATGCTGCTCGAGGAGCCCCACCACGGCGAAGGCCAGGAACGACGGAACGAGGGCCGTTCCCTTCTTGAAGACGTAGCCCCGGTCGAGGATGGTGCCGATGATCGCGGCGTAGGTCGAGGGCCGGCCGATCTCGCGCTCCTCGAGCTCCTTGACCAGCGTCGCCTCGGTGTAGCGCGCCGGGGGCTTCGTCGAGTGCCCGTCGGACTGCAGCCCGACCGCGGTGAGCCGGTCGCCCTCGTCGACGTGCGGCAGCCGGCGTTCGCGGTCGTCGAGCTCGGCCTCGGGGTCGTCGGCCCCCTCGACGTAGGCCTTGAGGAACCCGTGGAACGTGATGACCCGCCCGGTCGCGGAGAACTCGACGCCACGCCCGTCGGACGTGCGCCCGCCGAGGCGCACGGTCACCGACTGCCCGATGGCGTCCTTCATCTGCGACGCGACCGTTCGCATCCAGATCAGCTCGTAGAGGCGGTAGTCGTCGCCGGTGAGTCCGGTCTCGGCGGGCGTGCGCGGCACATCCCCGGCCGGCCGGATCGCTTCATGCGCCTCCTGGGCGTTCTTGACCTTGCTGGCGTAGCGGCGGGGGGCGTCGGGCAGGTACTCGGCCCCGTACAGCTCGCGGGCCTGACCGCGCACCGCCTTGATGGCGGCGTCGGAGAGCGTGGTGCTGTCGGTGCGCATGTAGGTGATGTAGCCGTTCTCGTACAGCCGCTGCGCCACCTGCATGGTGCGCTTCGCGCCGAAACCCAGCTTGCGCGAGGCCTCCTGCTGCAGCGTGGTGGTGCGGAACGGGGCGTACGGGGAGCGCCGGTAGGGCTTGCGCTCCACGCTGACGACCTCGAACGGCACGTCCCGCAGCCCCTCGCCGAGCGCCTCGGCCTGGGCCTCGTCACGGGGCACGACGGCGCGGCCGCGGGCCAGCCGGCCGTCCGCGCCGAAGTCGCGGCCGGTCGCCACACGCGTCCCGTCGACGGCCACCAGCCGGGCGGTCATCGTCCGGGGGTCCAGCGGGTCCTCGGACTCCCGCCCGGTGTCGAAGACGCCCTCGAGGTCCCAGTACGACGCCGAGGTGAAGGCGATGCGCTCCCGCTCACGCTCCACGACCAGCCTGGTCGCCACGGACTGCACCCGGCCCGCCGAGAGCTTCGGCATGACCTTCTTCCACAGCACAGGCGAGACCTCGTAGCCGTAGAGCCGGTCGAGGATGCGCCGCGTCTCCTGGGCGCCGACGAGCCGCTCGTTGATCTCGCGCGGATGCTCGACCGCGCCGGCGATGGCCTCCCGAGTGATCTCGTGGAACACCATGCGCTTGACCGGCACGCGCGGGGCGAGCACCTGGGTGAGGTGCCACGCGATCGCCTCGCCCTCGCGGTCCTCGTCGGTCGCGAGGAAGAGCTCGTCGGCCTCGGCGAGCAGCTTCTTGAGCTTGCTCACCTGCTGCTTCTTGTCCGGGCTCACGATGTAGAGCGGCTCGAAGTTGTGGTCGACGTCGACGCCCAGCCGGGCCCAGGGCTCCTTCTTGTACTTCGCGGGCACCTCGGCCGCGCTGTCCGGCAGGTCACGGACGTGCCCGACGCTGGCCTCCACGACGTAGTCGGGCCCCAGGTACCCCCTGATCGTCTTCGCCTTGGCCGGCGACTCGACGATCACGAGCCGGCGTGCACCGGCTCCGTCCCGGCGTACGGGCTCCGTGCTTGCGGACACGCTCTGCTCTCACTCCCGGTGTCAGTGTGTGGCTGGACGGTCTCGCTGGATGGTCTGGCTGGACGGTATCGGTGGACGCTTTCGCCGCAGACGCGGCTCCCCCGGGAACCGTAACCGACGACGTCCGATTCCCGTGCCGAGTTCCGCCACCCGAGCGGCCGGCCCGAGCGCGCCGGGGGACGCTGCGCCCGCACGACCGGTCACCGCTGTGTCATTCGGGCGTCAGGCTCGTGTCATCCCGGCGTCACCTTCCGTACTTTATCGATTCAGACTGAATCGATAAAGTACGGAGTATGGCCCCAGGATCGAAGCGCGTCACGCTGCAGACCATCGCAGACGAGCTCGGCGTCTCGCGCACCACGGTGTCCAACGCCTACGGCCGGCCCGACCAGCTGAACCGCGCGCTGCGGGACCGCATCCTGGCGACCGCACGGCGGCTGGGGTACGCGGGACCTGACGCCCTGGCGCGCTCGCTGCGCCGCGGCCGGGCAGGGGCCCTCGGCCTGCTGTTCACCGAGACCCTGCCGTACGCCTTCGGCGACCCCTACGCCGTGGGGTTCCTCCGCGGGGTGGCCGAGGTGGCGGAGGACTCCGGTATCGGCCTGCTGCTCATCCCCATGCCGCCCGGGGACGAGGAGCGCGCACAGGGCGTCGTCCGGGATGCCGCGGTGGACGGCTTCGCGGTCTACTGCGTCTCCGAAGGGCACCCCGCGCTGGAGGTGATCCGCGCACGCGGCCTGCCCGTCGTCATGACCGAGCAGCCGAAGGACCCGTCCGTGCCGTTCGTCGGCATCGACGAGCGGGCAGCCGCCCGCGCCGCCGCCGCCCACCTGGCGCGCCTCGGGCACCGGAAGATCGCCGTGGTCGCCGACTGCGTCTTCGAACCCGGCGGGCGGAGCCGGGTCGACCCGGCGGCGACCGACCTGTCGCCCTGCTGGGACCTGCGGGAACGCCTCAACGGGTTCCGCGAGGCGCTCGAGGCGGTCGGCGTCGACTGGCCGGCGGTGACCGTGATCTCCGCCGGGCGCAACACCCGCGACGAGGGCTGCCTGGCCGCCGCCGAGGCGCTCGACGTCGCGGGCCGCCCTACCGCCGTTCTCGCGGTGAGCGACGTGCTCGCGCTCGGCGTGCTCGATGCGCTGGCTCAGCGCGGGCTGGCAGCGGGGCGAGACGTCTCGGTGGTCGGCTTCGACGACGTCCCGGAGGCGGGGCGGGCCGGGCTGACCACGGTCCGCCAGCCCATGGTCGAGAAGGGCCGCCTGGTCGCGGAACTCCTCCTCGACCCGGAGCCCAGCGATCCCGCTCCCCGCGTCGTGCTCCCGACGGAGCTCATCGTGCGGACCACGAGCGGGCCCGCCCCGTCCTGACGCCAACCCTGACGCCAGCACCCCGACCCGACACCCTGATCAGACCCGAGGAGAAGCTCTCGTGGAACCCTTCACCGGCACCGTCGTCACACACGCCACCAGGCTGCACGCCCGGTCGGCGCTGCCCGATGCCCCGGTACGGCCGGAGCGGCCGCCGCGGGCCGGCCAGCGTGTGCG
>JBOHCZ010000207.1:0-7474 GCA_050699195.1 Streptomycetales bacterium | reverse complement strand
GCACCCCAGCTGTGTTCTCGGGAGCGGTCCCGGTGGGGCTTTCCTGCTCGACCGGAGTGGCCAGCAACTTCTTCCGGCACGCCGTGATTCGTTTCCGCAGGTCTTCGACCGCCTCGGGGCGGGCGGCGTGCTCTCCGTACAGCGACAGGCCACGCTCTGCCCATCGGATGGCCGCTGCCCAGTCCTTCGCCTTCTGTTGGCGTATGGCCATTTGGGTATACGTCTGCAGGAGTGGCACCTTTCCGAATTTGGTGAGCAGCGCGTCTCTGATCGCCCCCATCTCGGCATCGTGCCGGCGACAAGTCTGATCGTATTCGTCCAGGGCTGAGGTGAAGACGTCGCGGGCCCGGTAGAGACGTGACTCGAGTTCGCAGAACATGAAGTGTCGATCGACGGGATCGAGGTCATGCTGTAGCTGTTGGCGTAGCCGCTTGATGGCGGCGATGTGATCGCTGGGCAGCCGCGTGAGCCATGACAGGTCGAAGGAGTCGTCTGCATCGTCGGTGGCGAGTGCCTTCGCGCGGCCAGTACGAATGTCCCCGAGCAGGGCAACGGGGAGCGGTGGCCCTACGGCCGCGATTCCGAAGTCTTGCGGGTCATGCGAGAGCCACACGCCGAGCAGGCCCGGGCCGTCGGCACGTATGCCGCCTCCAACGATGACTCCGGCAAGCGCGATCAAGCGTTGTTCCTTCGCTTGCAGAGCCAGTAATCCAGGCCGGTACTCTGCGGCATCCGCGCGCGAGAGGTATCCAACTTTCATCCCGCTGATCCACACCGAGATGGCATTGACGTCGTAGATGTTGTCCGTTTCCGCCTGGAGAATGGCCTGGATCTCCTGGCGAACCCGATCGGTTGTCCTGCGACCGATGACATGCCAGAGCGCATCCTGTAACGACTCTCACCGACGACCTCCAGGTCGTACCTGCCGTCGTACAGGACGGCCTCGGCTCTCGGCCGGTCTTCCGGCCTCTCTGAGGGTCGGGCAGGGCGAGGGATCCGCGGACGCGCCGCGCCCCACCGCCGGCCGAGAAGCCGCGAGAGAAAGCCCATAGGATGATCTTCCTACCTATATATACATATGTATTATAGACAGTTTTGACAGATCTGGGTATAGGCATTCACTGTGTTGGCGCATTGCAGGGCATGCCAGCTCGCCCTCCGGCTGCGCTCAGCTGACGAGGGCTCGCGCCGTTCGCGAAGATCATTCCGGCGAGCTGGCCTGCGTACGCTGGTAACGGAGAAGGACGACCCCGTTGCCGAAGGTCCGGGTCTCCGCGAGCCGGAGATCGATCTTGGCGTCCGATCCCTGGAACAGATGCTTGCCCCGTCCGATGAGGACCGGATGGACGTAGAGGCGGTACTCGTCGATCAGGTCGTGCTGGATGAATGCCGCCGCGAGGTCGGCACCACCGAGCGCCAGGTCTCCGCCCGGCTGCGCCTTGAGCGCCATGATCTCCTCGACGACGACGTCCCGCACGATGGTGGTGTTCCAGTCGGCCCGCTCCAGGGTCCTGGAGAACACGATCTTGGGCATGTCCCGCCAGATGCCGGCAAACTCGACCATCGGTCGGGTACTTGACGGGTCAGCGTCGGCAGTTGGCCAGAACCCGGCCATGAGCTCATAGCCGACACGTCCGCTCAGGAAGGCGCCCATCGCCCTGAGCTGCTCGTTGAAGTGGCTGTGCAGCTCGTCGTCGACCATGTGCCAGTCGATCTGGCGGTCCGGTCCCTCGATGAACCCGTCAACGGACACCGACATCATCAAAATGATCTTTCTCATCGCGCTCCTCGCCGGAGTCATCAAGGGTCGGGGTGGGGTACTACCGACCGGACCGCACAAGTATCCCCCGGGACGAGTCGAGGCGGCCGGTGTGCGGTGCGAGCGGCTCTCATGTCCGTGCGGACGCGGCTACGCTGCTGGCTGACATCGCCGGGTTGGGTCGCTTGCGAGGAGTCGAGTGTGGCTGATCAGGAGGCACATCCGCCGTCCGGCATCGACACCACCAGGCCGACCCCCGCGCGGGTATACGACTGCATCCTCGGTGGCAAGGACAACTTCGCTGTCGACCGGGAGGCCGCGCGGAAAATCTTGGCGGCTGCCCCGGACACTGCGACGCTGGCGCTGGCGAACCGCGGGTTCTTGGTCCGCGCCACGCGACTCATGGCCGAGTCGGGGGTCCGCCAGTTCATCGATGTGGGCACCGGCATCCCGACATCCCCGAGTGTGCACGAGGTCGCCAGGTCCTACGATCCGTCGGCGCGCGTGGTCTATGCCGACAACGACCCGATGGTGGTCGTGCACAACCGTGCCCGGCTGGCGACCGACGACGGCGTCGAAGCGATCGTGGGAGATGTCCGCGACCCGGAAGCCATTCTCAGTGACCCGCACGTTCAGGAGCTGATTGACTTCGGCGAGCCGGTCGGGGTGCTGGTCATCGCCGTTCTCCACTTCATCTCCGACGAAGAGGATCCGGCGGGGGCCTTGGCTCGCTTCCGCGAACGGATGGTCTCGGGCAGCTACCTGGTCATCACACAGATAACCGCTGACAGCGCCCCCGAGGGGCTGGCGCAGGCGAGGGCGGCGGGAGCGAGCGCCGGGACCAACCCCACATTCCGCTCACGGGACGAAGTCGCGTGCCTCTTCGACGGATTCGAACTTCTCGCGCCCGGCTTGGTCGACGTTCAGCAGTGGCGGCCGGAACACGATGCTGCGCCGACGCAGCTGAAAGCCGCGGGCGGCGTCGGCAGGAAGATCTGACGGCTTCGTAGAACGGCCGCAGGCGCGGCCAGAGGTAGACGCCGCCCGCGCCGCCGCCCTGGGTCCGCCCCGGCTACGGGAAGTGGTGCGAATCCGTCGCGACGGGGCCCGGCCGGCCGCGATGCCCGCTACTGTCGCAGCCATGGCAGCGTCACCGGGGGTCGAGATCCGGGTCGAGGGCCGCACCCTGCGGATCTCCAACCCGGACAAGATCTTCTTCCCGCAGGTCCCGCTGACCAAGCGCGACGTCGTGGAGTACTACCTCGCGGTCGGCGACGGGATCCTGCGGGTGCTGCGCGAGCGTCCGACGACGCTGCGGCGCTACCCCGACGGCGTCGAGGGGGAGGCCTTCTACCAGAAGCGCGTCCCCAAGGGTGCGCCGAGCTGGGTCGAGACGGCGCGCATCGACTTCCCCAGCGGGCGCCACGCTGACGAGGTGTGCCCCACCGAGGTCGCGACCATCGCCTGGGCCGCGAACCTGGGCACGCTCGACTTCCACCCCTGGCCGGTACGCCGGTCCGACGTCGACCACCCGGACGAGCTGCGCATCGACATCGACCCCCAGTCGGGCACCGGGTTCCCCGAGGCGGTGACGACCGCCGGCGAGGTACGGGCGCTGCTCGACGAGCTGGGCTACGCGGGGTTCCCCAAGACCTCCGGCGGGCGGGGGGTGCACGTCGCCGTACGAATCGAGCCGCGCTGGACCTTCACCGAGGTACGCAGGGCCTGCATCGCCTTCGCGCGCGAGGTCGAGCGTCGCGCCCCGAGCCTCGTCACGACGGCGTGGTGGAAGGAGGAGCGCGGCACCAAGGTGTTCCTGGACTACAACCAGAACGCCCGCGACCGCACCATAGCCTCGGCCTACAGCGTCCGGGCGTTCCCCGCCGCGCCCGTCTCCGCCCCGGTCACCTGGGAGGAGCTGGCGGAGGCCGAGCCGGGCGACTTCACCGTACGGACCATGCCGCGCCGCTACGCCGAGCACGGCGACCCGAACGAAGGCCTCGACGCCGTGGCGTACTCCCTCGAACCGCTCCTCGAGATGGCCGACCGGGACGGGCGCGGCGGCCTTGGCGACATGCCCTACCCCCCGGACCACCCCAAGATGCCCGGCGAGCCGATGCGGGTGCAGCCCAGCCGGGCCCGCCGCCGCTAGGAACCGGTGTAAGAGCTCGACGTAGTGGGTTGTAGCGTGGATGAACTACGCTGCGGTACGGAGGTATCAGCATGCCTGCGTCTGTGTCGTACCGGCTGGATCCGGACCTGAAGAAGCGGCTCTCCGAGCGGGCTCGGGTCGAGGGCGTGACCGAGACCAGCCTCGTCGAGCGGCTGCTCGACGAGGCGCTCAAGATCGCCGCGCACCCTGGCGTCGTCTACCGCGGCGGGCCTGCCGGGCGGCGGGCAGCCCTCGCCGGAGGGCCGGACGTCTGGGAGGTCGTCGTTTCCCTGCGCCACTCGGGGAAACGTGGCGAGGCCCGGGTGCGGGCTGCTGCCGAACAGCTCGGGCTGCCCGAGCGGCTCGTCCGGATCGCTGTGGCCTTCGCCTCCGCCCACCCTGACGAGATCGACACGATGATCGTCCGTAACGAGGCCGCGGCCGCACGAGCGGAGAAGGCAGCTCGTGATCGCGAGCGTCTCCTCACCTCGTGAGGTTCCTCGTCGACGAGATGTTCCCGCCGAGGGTCGCGTACGATCTGGCCGAGCATGGGCATGACGCCGTCCACGTGCGTGACGCTGGCCTCGCCGGGGCGTCCGATGACGCGATTCTGCGTCATGCCATGGACCTCGACCGCGTCCTGGTCACCGAGAACGCGGTCGACATCGTTCCGTTACTCGACGTGACCGTAGCCGCCGGTGGTGTTCCACCGCCCGTGGTGCTCGCGCTGAAACGCACCCTGCCGGCCGCTGCGGGCGCGATGGCGCACGCGCTTGCCACCCGACTCGCCAAGTGGGCCCGAGAGCATCCCGACCCCTGCCGTCACGTCCACTGGGTCGGCTGACCGTCTCAGCTCTCCGTCCAGGTGCTCGGCATCGTGACGGGCCGTTCATGGGACACCGGGGACGCCGCGGCGTTCTGGTGAACCCATTCGGTCAGCGCCGTGCTCCGGCCGGACCCAGTACGCCATGGAAAGCGCCGCCGGGTCGACGCCGGCGAGCCGATGCGGGTGCAACCCAGCCGCGGCTAGCGAGTCCCGCAGCCGCCGCCGCACTGTACCGGCGCCGTTGGGACTGGGCGCTTGTATCACGTAATACGTCGAACGTGATACATTGGCGCCATGAAGAGTCTCCGACTGGACCCGGAACTCGAGGGTCGGCTCGAACGGGCCGCAGCGATCAGGGGCGAGTCGCTGTCGGAGTTCATCCGCCGGGCGGCCGCTGAACGGGCCGACGCGACGCTGTCCGTTAACGACCCCGCAGACTTCGCTGACATCTTGGGCGCTGTGCATGGCGGCGGTGGTAGGGCTCGGCGGACCGGGCGGGCGTTTGCGGAATTGCTCGCTGAGCGCACGTCGGAGAGATGACGCTGACCGATGCTGGCCCGCTGGTCGCTCTCATCGACGCCGACGAGGCCGACCATGAGGTCTGCCGGCTGGTTCTCGCCCGTGCTGAGCTGCCGCTGGTGACGACCTGGCCGGCGTTCACCGAGGCGATGTACCTGCTCTGCCGAGCCGGCGGGCAGGCCGGCCGGGAGGCCCTGTGGACGTTGACGTTGAGCGGTGGGTTGCGCATCGCGGATCTGTCCAAGCAGGCCATGGAACGCAGCTCCGCCCTGATGGCGAAGTACGCAGAACTGCCGATGGATCTCGCGGATGCAACCCTGGTGGCCCTGGCCGAGGAGCAGGGATACCGACAAGTGTTCACGCTGGACGCCGATTTCCGGGTGTACCGGTTGCACGGCCGGCAACGGTTCGAGATCGTCCCGGGCTGAGCCCCGGCTGCTCGACCTGCTGCCCGAGCAGGCTCCCGCGACCAGGCGGCCGGGTTCGGCGGGCTCACGCGGCCTCGGCGATCTCCCGCCAGCGCGCTTGGGCCGTGGGGCGCCATGTCTCGTGCAGCCGTCCGAACAGCGCGGCGGCCACCGTGCCCTGCCAGCCGTCAGGCAGCAGCGCGGTCGGCAGCCCGGGGTCGAGGAGCGGGAACCGCCGCCAGGCGTGCACCAGCAGCGTCTGGGCGGCGAGGACCTCATCTGGGCCGCCGGGCGCGAGGCCGTCGAACTCCGCGATGAAGTCCTCGTACCGCGCCTCGACGGCGGCGAGGTCCCATGCCTGGGCAACGAGCGAGCGGATCTCGCCGACGTCGCCGTGCCGCGCCACGAACGACACCGCCGCCTTGTCGAGACCGAGGTCGGAGAACGCCGCCCGGGCCTCCGGCTCGCGCGCGACGTGCGGGCTGATCCAGGTGCCCGGCAGCGGGCAACCGAAGCCCGCCCAGGACAGCCGGGTCCGCAACGCGTGCCGCAGCGGACGGTCCGGCTCCGGAACGCTGGCCAGCACGATGACCCACCGGCCGTCCCAGCCCGCACGCAGCCCGCGGAAGCCGTAGATGCGCTCCGCCCCCTCGTCGAGCAGCCGGCGGCCGCTGCGGGTCAGCGTCCACCGCGCGCGCCGTCCCGCCTTGTCCGAGCGGATCCACCCCTCGGCCGAGATTCGGTGCAGCGCCTGCCGCGCGGCCTTCTGCTCAACCCCTACCAGCGCCAGCGTGTCGAGCAGGGCGGAGGTCCACACCGGGCCCGGATGACCGCGGACGTACTCGCCCAGCACCGTGAGCAGCAGCGACCGCGCGCTGCGCCCCCGCATGCCCAGCCGTCTCGACACCGGGCTGTGCCCGCGAGTCCCTCCGGACCCGCCTTGGGCGCCCCCGACCGCTGTCACTGGTCACCATCCCCGTGATGCCGGCAATGGATTACGTGCTACAAACACTTGACGTCAGACTGGAAAAGTGTAGAGCATCGGAGCGAGGATCCCCGTACCGAGGATCATCTGAGCAGCGGGAGGAGACCGCGCATGACCGCGACGACCGACTCCCAGCCGGCGCCTGCACGCGCCACCCAGGAGCCTCCGGGGCAACCCGAGCTGCATATCCGTTTCGAGACCGCCCCCGCGACCTACCGCCACTGGCGGCTCGATGTCGACGGCGAGATCGCGACGCTCGCCCTCGACGTGGCCGAGGACGCGGCGCTGGTCCCTGGGTACGAGCTCAAGCTCAACTCCTACGACCTCGGCGTCGACATCGAGCTGCACGACGCGGTGCAGCGCCTGCGCTTCGAGCATCCCGAGGTACGCGCCGTCGTCCTCACCAGCGGCAGGGGCGGCAGGGACAAGATCTTCTGCGCGGGGGCGAACATCCGGATGCTCGCGCAGGCCGGCCACTCCCTCAAGGTGAACTTCTGCAAGTTCACCAACGAGACGCGGTGCGCGATGGAGGACGCCACAGCGGCCTCCGGCCAGATCTACGTCGCGGCCGTGAACGGTACGGCCTCCGGCGGCGGCTACGAGCTGGCGCTGGCCTGCGACGAGATCGTGCTCGTCGACGACGGCTCGTCAGCCGTCTCGGCGCCCGAGATCCCGCTGCTTGCCGTGCTGCCAGGCACCGGGGGGCTCACACGTGTGGTCGACAAGCGCCACGTCCGCAAGGACCTCGCCGACGTCTTCGCCACCCGGGCCGAGGGGGTCCGGGGCAGGACCGCTGTCGAGTGGCGGCTGGCCGACGCGGCGGTCC
>JBOHCZ010000206.1:0-4486 GCA_050699195.1 Streptomycetales bacterium | reverse complement strand
GTGACGATCGCGCGCAGCCGGCCGCAGCGCTCCAGGTCGACGAGGGCGCGGTGGCCGGCGTTCGGCGTCGCGGCCCAGGCCGGGTGGTCGCTGCGGTTGCGCCAGGCCCGCACCCGCACCTGCGGGTCGTCGAGGTAGGCCTGCAGCGTGAACATCCGCTGCGCCTGCGGATCGCGGGTCCACAACCCCTGCGGGCCCCGGAAGTCGGGGATCCCGGACTCCGTCGAGACGCCCGCACCGGTCAGGGCGGTCACCGAGCCGGACGCCCGCAACCACTGGCCGACCTCGTGCTCCATGCCCACGAGGGTAATGCGTCGATCTTGGCATTTCCGCCCTCTCGACAGCGGTCGAGAGGGCGGAAATGCCAGCAGCACCCACGTGTGCCGGCAGGGAGCAGGGCAGTGCAGGATGAGACCCATGGATCTCGGACTGCGTGACCGCGTGTACATCGTGACGGGGGGTAGTCGTGGCCTCGGCCGGGCCGCAGCGGAGGCACTCGTCGCCGAAGGCGCCCGGGTCGTCGTCTCGTCGCGGGACGAGGAGAGCGTCTCGCGCGCGGCGACCGACATGGGCGGCCCCCACCACGCCGTGGGGCTGGTCGCCGACAACGGGGACCCCTCCGCCGCCGGCCGGCTGGTCGCCGCTGCGATCGCCCAATTCGGGCGCGTCGACGGTGCTCTGGTCAGCGTCGGGGGCCCGCCGGCCGGGACCGTCGACAGCCTCGAGGACGAGGATTGGCGGGACGCGTTCGAGTCGGTTTTCCTCGGCGCGCTCCGGGTGGCGCGGGCCGTCTCGGAGGCGGTCACCGAGGCTCGACCGCAGGACGGCGCCTCCATCGCGCTGGTGCTGTCCTCGTCGGTGCGCTCTCCCATCCCGGGTCTCGCCGCCTCGAACGGGCTGCGCCCCGGCCTCGCGATGCTCGCCAAGACCCTCGCCGACGAGTGGGGGCCCAAGGGCATCCGGGTCAACGGCCTGCTGCCCGGGCGGATCGCCACCGACCGCGCACGGGAGATCGACGAGGCGACGGGTGACCCCGAGGCCGCGCGGCAGCGGATCACCGCCACCATCCCGCTCGGCCGCTACGGGGACCCCGCGGAGTTCGGACGCGTCGCGGCCTTCGTCCTCTCGCCGGCCGCCTCCTACGTCAGTGGGGCCATGGTGGCTGTCGACGGCGGGCAGCTGCGGACGATCTGAGCACGACGCGGTAGAGCTGCTCCTTTTCTACGGACTGCGTCTACCCGGCCGGGAGGGCGGCTTCACTCTGGCGCGCCTGTTGGTAGAACTGCGTCCGGTAGAGCTCGGCGTACAGCCCGCCCGCCGCGAGCAGCTCCTCGTGACCCCCGCGCTGCACGATGCGCCCGTCGTCGACCACCAGGATCTGGTCGGCGTGGCGGATCGTGGAGAGCCGGTGCGCGATGACGATCGACGTCCGGTCGGCGAGGGCGGTGCCGAGTGCCCGCTGGACCGCGACCTCGGACTCGGAGTCCAGGTGCGCGGTCGCCTCGTCAAGGACGACGATGTTCGGGGACTTGAGCAGCACCCGCGCGATGGCCAGGCGCTGCTTCTCGCCGCCCGACAGCCGGTAGCCACGCTCCCCCACCACGGTGTCGAGCCCGTCCGGCAGCGATGCCACCAGGTTCCAGATCTGGGCCGCCTGGCACGCCGCGACGAGCTGCGCATCGGACGCGGCGGGATCCGCGTAGCGCAGGTTCGCCCGGATGGTGTCGTGGAACATGTGGGCGTCCTGGGTGACGACGCCGACGAGCGAACGCAGTGACTCCAGGGTCACGTCCCGGACGTCGTGCCCGCCGACCCGCACGGCACCACCGGTCACGTCGTAGAGCCGGGCCACCAGGTTCGTGATCGTCGTCTTGCCCCCACCCGACGGGCCGACGAGTGCGATGAGCTCCCCGGGCCGGGCCTGGAAGGAGACGTCGTGGAGCACCTGCGCGGAGGGCGCGCCGTCCAGGACGGTGACCGATTCCAGGGAGGCGAGCGACACCTGGCCGGCGCTGGGATAGCGGAAGGACACGCTGTCGAACTCGACCGAGGAGGCGGACCCGGGCAACCGCAGGGCATCCGGGCGCTCTGTGATCATCGGCGGCAGGTCGAGCACCTCGAAGATCCGCTCGAAGCTCACCAGCGCCGTCATCACGTCGACCCGTACGTTGGACAGCTGGGTGAGGGGCCCGTACAGCCGGCCGAGCAGTGCGGTCAGGGCGAGCAGCGTGCCCACGGTCAGCGTGCCGCCGATCGCGAGACGACCCCCGATGAGGTAGACGAGCGCCGTTGCGAGGGCGGCCACGAGCGTGAGCGAGGTCAGGAACACCCGGTTCGACATGGCGATCTTGATGCCGATGTCGCGGACCCGGCGGGCAGAATCGGAGAACTGCGCGTCCTCCTCGGCGGGGCGGCCGAACAGCTTCACGAGCAGCGCGCCCGAGACGTTGAACCGCTCGGTCATCGTGCTGCTCATCACCGCGTCGAGCTGCATCTGCCTACGGGTGAGGCCCTGCAGCCGGCGCCCGACGTACTTCGCCGGGAAGATGAACACCGGCAGCAAAGCGAGGGTCACCAGGGTGATCTCCCACGACAGGTAGAACATCGTGCCCGCGACCAGCACCAGGCTGGACAGGTTCGATACGACGCTCGACAGCGTCGACGTCAGCGCCCGCTGCGCGCCGATGACGTCGTTGTTGAGCCGGGAGATCAGCGATCCGGTCTGGGTGCGCGCGAAGAACGCGAGCGGCATCCGCTGCACGTGGTCGAAGACCTTCGCGCGCATCTCGTAGATCAGGCCCTCGCCCACGCGCGCGGAGTAGTAGCGCTCCACGATCCCGAGGACGGCGGCGAGGACGGCGATCCCGGCGACCACCAGCGAGAGGACCGTGACCAGCGTCGCGTTGTCCTCGAGGACGCCCTCGTCGATGATGCGTTTGAACAGCAGCGGCGGCACGACGATGAGTACCGCGTCGATCACCACGAGCACGAGCAGCACCGCGATGAGCGGAACGAAGGGCCGCGCGAACCCCCCGATCCGGCGCAGCGTGCCTGGCGCGAGCTTCTGGTGCTTGACCGACTCATCCCGTAGGTACGAACGCATCGTCGACCACTGCGCTCCGGCTCCCCCGGGACCCATCTCGGCCGCCCTTCCTCGTTCGCTATGTCTGCGCCCGTGCCAACGCGGAAAACCGGCCCCTGCTTCCCGAGCGGATGGCCGCTGTGCGGGTCACGAGCTCGTCCGGCGGGCGCTCAGTCGCCGAGACCGGCGAGGTCGCGGATCCGGCGGGCCTGGGCCTGGCGCTCGGCGGCGCGCTGCTGGTCGTGGCCGCAGGCGGCGGCACCCTGCAGCAGGGCCTTGGTCTCGACCACCGCGTCCCTGGGAGGGGCAAGCAGCGCGGCGGCGAGGTCCCCGGTGCTGTCGTCGAGCTCGTCCCGCGGCACGACCAGCTCAGCCAGACCCAACCGCAGGGCCTCGTCCGCCCGAACCCAGCGCCCGGTCGCGCAGATCTCCAGCGCGCGGGGGTAGCCCACGAGCTCGACGAGCGGCTTCGTGCCGCCCAGATCGGGCACCAGACCCAGGCTCGTCTCGCGCATGCACAGCTGCGCATCGTCGGCGAGCACCCGCAGGTCGCACGCGAGGGCGAGCTGGAACCCCGCTCCCACCGCGTGACCCTGCACGGCGGCGACCGAAACGATGCCGGCGCGGCGCCACCAGGTGAACGCCTCCTGGAAGCCCGCGATCGTCGCGTCCAGCACCGCGTCGTCGGCGCGTGCGAGCTCACCGAAGCTCAACTCACCGGGCAGGCCCTCGGGCGTGAACATCCGCCGGTCGAGCCCGGCCGAGAACGACGCCCCTTCGGCACGCAGGATCACGACCCGGACATCCCCGGCGAGCGAGCGCCCCACCTGGGCGAGCGCCCGCCACATCTGTGGAGTCTGCGCGTTGCGACGCTCCGGCAGGCGGAGTGTCACCTTCGCGACCGCGTCGGCGACCTCGAGCCCTACCCCCGCCGTGACGAAATCGCCATCCCGGACATCACGGGCCTCCGGCATGTCACCTCCCGGTTCCGGCACGTCAGCGGCTGCCGACGCATCCGGTCGGGGAGTCTACGGCTGGGCCCCCACTATTTCTCTAGAACTGCTTCTAGATCGATTTTGGAAGGTGTCTCGGCGGTCCCCGGAGACTCACCGGGAACGGCCCGCGAGATCGGCTACCTGGACTTGCCGCGAGTTGCACCACCCCTCCCCCGGAGCTTGGCTCCGGCCTCGCTCAGGATGCGATGGACGAAGCCGTAGGAACGGCCCGTCGACTCCGCCAGCGATCGAATGCTCTGGCCCTGGTCGTACTTCCTCTTGAGCTCGGCCGCGAGCTTCTCGCGCGCGGCGCCGGTCACCCGGCTTCCCTTCCTCAGAGTCTCGGCCACACGTGCCTCCTCATGCGAAGGTGCATGTGCTCCCATGATCACTCGTACGAGCGTTCGTG